>JBCCVV010000137.1:0-17357 GCA_039194925.1 Bacteroidota bacterium | reverse complement strand
GCCTGACGGTGATCCACCGCCCAAATCTGTTTGTATTCCTATATCAATGCATATATCCGATAACGTGGTAAAGCTTACTATCGGCAATTCAAATACCTCAACTTCATCATCGGTTGTGTTTGTACAGCCATTCGCATCCGTATAGGTATAGGTGATCTCATGTACACCTACTCCGGCTACTGCAGGATCAAAACTATAGGTCGTGCCATTCCCATCATCCGTAATGCCCTGTCCAATGTAAATTCCACCCGAAGGTAATCCGCCGCCCAAATCTGTCTGTATTCCCGAATCTATGCACAAATCTGATATCCCGGTAAACGTTACATTCGGTAGAGCGTAGACCTCCATATCCTCAACCGCCAAATTTACACAGCCATTTTCGTCTGTGTAGGTATAAGAAATCGCATGCTCTCCTACCCCTGCTAAAATAGGATCAAAACTGTAGGTCATTCCATTCCCATCATCCGTAAAACCTTCTCCAGCATATATTCCTCCCAAGGGAGTACCTCCAGTTAATCCGATCTGTAGTCCGCCATCTACGCACAAGTCGGATGGTGCTGCTAAGGTAACATGAGGTAAATCGTAAACTTCCACATTGTCAATAGCTGAATTACATCCATTGATATCGGTATAAGTCAATGTATGAATTCCAACACCAGCTTGTGAAGGATTAAAACTATACGTTGATCCATTCCCATCATCCATGACTCCTGCTCCTGTATAAACACCACCCAAAGGTACTCCACCCCCTAAACCTAACTGAACACCTTCATTAAAACATAAATCCGAGGGTGCAGTAAATGAAATAGGTGTTAATTCTACCGTAATAGAGGCATTGCAAGTGCTAAATGCTCCGTCTTGATCTGTAACCGTCAAAACAATGCTCGTAGTACCAACAGGATAAGGTGCTATTGGAACTATTGTAAATGACAATGTATCACCAACATTTGGATCAGTGGATCCATTATCAAAATCTGCAGCGACTGCAATACCTTGGCAATTACTGTCTACACCCACAGTGATATCCTGACAAATAGCTACAGGGGGTAAATTACACATCATTGTTGGGTCGGTGACTTCCACTACTGTAGTGCATGAACTCGTGTTACCCACCTCGTCTGTTACTGTTAATTCATAAGTAATTGGGCCTGCAATGAATTCGGTGCATGTGGGCATCTCGGACCCGCCAGTAATCGCAAGCAATACCCCTCCGCATAGGTCATATGATCCATCATCTAAATCGGCAGTTGTAATAGCCGCTATGCCAAATTCATCCAGCGATACAGAAATAGAATCCTTGCACATTGCAATTGGTGGATCAATATCGGGTCCATAGGTGTAAGTTGCAGATCCACTAAGTATAGCCTCACAATTATTGATATCTTTTACAGATGTGATAGTAAAAATAATTGGTCCTGGAGGAGAAATATTCAGTCCAGATATGATGTTGGTTCCTTCGGTTGTTATAGTATGCAGGGTCCCGTCGGACAGCAGCACTTCATATGGACCAGTTCCACCTATGATTTCAATAGCTATTTCAGCGGTTGTTATCGCTTCACATACAGTTTGATCACCACTTATATGTGCAGTAATGGTTGGACAACTCGTTGCTTGTAAGTTAAAAGTATAATCCGCAGAATTGCAATTCAACAATGTAGTGGATAGCGTTGTGGTGTAATTTCCTGTAAGTCCTGGTGCGGTAAACATCACATCAAAAGACGTTGAATCACCAATATTTAATACTTCTTCGGTGGGTTGAGCGACAACTGTAAAATCTATTCCAGGTATCAATTCGATAAGTGGATTCTTATTTATTTTTAGTGGGGCATCTCCAACATTACTCAGTACAAAGGTTTTTGTAATTGTTGTGGCAATTGCTGTCGTACCCATAAATGTATTATCCGCCACCTCTGGTGTTGTATCCCCAGGCATGATGAAAATAGAGTTCCCTGAAATTTCGGGAGCAGGTGCAATAGGAGCACAAACTTGAGGAATAGTTGAAAAATTACTCGCCTCGACCATTCCAGCATAGGTATCCCCAGAACCTCCATCATTGGCAGGACCATCTGCGGCACCCCAATAATTATTCTGAGCATCTAATGGAGTACTTAAATTACTTTGCAACCCAATAGTATTGCACGAAAAATGATTATCCGTTAACGATAAACTCTGTACGGAATTGTTTATTTCCAATCCAATATCGTTATCATAAAATGTATTACAATCAATATTGTAATTTGACTTAATATCACCGTTAAATTTAAATCCAGTCTCTCTATTTGCGACAATCATTCCATTCACGGTAAAATCATCACTGTTCGTTACTTCTAACCCAATACCTTCCCGATTTAATCCGATTCTTGAAAAAGAAACGTTTCCCACATAACCATTGACCACATCCTTAACATACATTGCCCTTCCTGTAACTTCTTGTAACCCATCCGATGGATCAATGATAATAGATGAATTGGAAAGAGAACCATCAGAGATAATAACATCACATACCCTGTCCAAATATATACCTGAAACTGCGTTCAAACCTCCGAAGATATTTTCTTTCATGGAAATACCCCCTTGCAAATTACCTCGAACCATATTTTGAAGATGTACGGCTCCCGAATTTAAATCTGCACCCGTATTTGTAAAATCATTATTCTGAATGGTGTAATCACTTCCTCCATCGGCTAATATCCCCACATACCTATTGGACATATTCGTATTTCGCACCGTAAGATTTCCTGCCGTTACTAACGAATTTTCAAAAAACAGGGCATGACTAATTTGATCGTTCCTGCTTGCTAGATCTAAGCTATCTATAATGACATCCGCACAATTGTTTAGATAGATGCACCGATCTGTATCCTGATTATTGGAATTTCCAACATGAAACAAACTATCTGAGACTGCTATCACTATATGAGTTCCCGGTACCGAGCCGTTGGATAAAATAATGTTATTCATATTGTTCAAACTAATACCCGTGTGCTCATCATTACCGCCCAATTTGTTATTTTCGGCAAAGAGACCTCCAGATAAGTTTTTCTCTTTTATATTGGAAAGATACATACTGGTAGTATTGCCTTTCATACTATTGCCAAGTAAGGTGTAATCCTGTCCACCGGAAATATATAATCCAAGGTTATTATCTTGAAAATTACAATTACTGATCGATACACCGGAGTTATTGTTTCCATTCTCGATGTATAATCCCGTTCCTGTTTGATCACTTCCCGTACCGGACAAATCCAAGCTATCCACTTTTGTATTGGATACAAGATGAAGAGATAAAGCGGCAAATGCCTGATTGGTAGACGCAGAGTAAACATTGTTTAATCCAGAGTCTTCTTTTAAGATAATATTGCTTTCGGAATCCGACCCATTGGTAAGGATAAGATCTTTCATAGAAGCAATACTCAAACCAGATCTTGAACCCAATCCGCCAAATTTATTTAAAGACATTATAATACCTCCTGGTAGATCTTTTTCAATGATACTACTTAAGCCAATACCACTATTTTGAATCTCACCATCCGAACCCGACCCGGTTACATCCATATTCGTAATAGATACATCAGAACCATTGTGAATATAAATTCCCCCATTTCTGTTTTTAGCAAATCCATTTTTAACAACAAGATTGTTGTTCAGATCATTGTCATTATTTACAAAAAGTCCATAACCAGATTGAGTCTCAGAATCAAGTCGGCTCATATTCAAACTATCCAGTTCGACATTTTCCACATTTGCCATATAAAAACAATAATCACTGGTTGTTCCGAATTCCAAGTCCGAATCTGGAAGTCTAATATTGGCGGAAAGATCGACAATAGATCCCCCAGCGATTTTCAAGTCGCTCATATCCCGAATATGAAATGCAGTCTGACTATTTCCAAATGTAATGTTGTCAACAAAAACTCCTCCTGGCAAATCCAGTTCTTTAATTCCTTCCAAAAAAAGACCACCATTCAAATCGTTTATACCACTGCCTGAGACATCTATCGTATTAAAAGTGATATCAAAGCCATACGACGCGCGCAATCCAATATATCTATTCCTGGAAATAACATTTTCGAATGAAATATTCTCAGAATTGACAACCGAAATTCCTGTCCCTTGCTTACCTACTGGCCTGGAAACATCGAGATTCTCAAATCGACTATCGCTTACATAATTGAAATAAATAAGATCAGAATTACTATTTGACAACGCATTGGTATTGCTTAGGAAGATATTAGTTCCTGGAACTGAACCATCTGAAACGATAAGATCTTTCATGAAATCTACCCGTAGAATGGTATTCGTAAAAAAACCACTAAATGTGTTTCCATCTACATATACTCCTCCAGGGAGCACACCTTCCAAGAGACCGTTAATTTCCAGAGCTGCTTCATTAAAATCGTTTCCTGCATTTGTAAAATCATTGTCTGTAATGGTAAAATCCGTTCCATTGGTAATTATTAATCCAGAACGTCTGTTTGAAAAATCACAATTGGTAAAAACATGATCTTTATAGCTATCATTACTATTCATTACAAGAATCCCGTTTCCAAAAAGGAAGTTCGAATGCGAAACATCTACATTAGTACATAAAAGATTATTATTGTCACTGAGGTAAATTGCATTATTCACGGATTGCATTCTACCATCTTCTATGTTGATCTGTGAGTTTGCCACACTTCCATCGGATAGGATTAAATCTTCACAATTATCTATTCTTACGGCCAAATTGGCAAAATCGTAATTGTTATTATTGATATCAAACCCAGCCGCCAACGTTCCTGAAACATTATCAAGGTAAAGGCCTGGCTCATCCAAATCTATCCCACTAAGTGAAAAGTCATTATTGTAAATATTGGGATTAGCGCAATTTTGCACGTAAAGACCTGTCCGTTTTCTTCTAATCATGCAGTTTTTTACAGTTGGGTTATTGCTATTGCTAATCCGAATCCCTAGTCCTAGAAAAGAACTACTTCTTTCGATTCTAATATCGTCTATGATCAGATCGTCGCAATTGTCAATTACAATAACATCTCCTGATTCCGAAAATGTATTACTATCATCTTCAAAAGCTACATGGGTACCCACATTCCCAATGTCGTCTGATAGAACCAGACCATCTTCTAAATTGGAAAAATTAAAATAAGAATTACATCCCGAAAAAGAGCTTCCCTGAATTCTAAGTCCGATATCCAGTGTATTTCCAACTACCCCATTTACTTCATAACATGATTCATCCATGTCAAACCCTGAATTTCTAAAACTATTGTTTTCAAAATCAAAATCAAATCCGTTCTCTACTACAATACCTTCTCTCCAACTGTCGAAGTAACAGTTCTTCACCTGCACATTTCCATACGAATCATCCGAATTTATTATTGTAATCGCAGTCCCCATCCAACTTCCAGGGACTTGACGATCCAAATCAAGATTGTCTACTATTATATCCGAGGCATTCTTAAGAATTAAACTTGACCCATTGTATCTGCCAAATCCACTAAAATCAGATATTATTATGTTGGAGTTCGCTATTGAACCGTCTGAAAGGGTGATTCCACTCATATTATCAATTCTCAAGGCGTAGTCCAGATCTCCATAAATGTTATTCATCATGGAAATACCTGAAGGAATATTTATGGATTGCACATTATCCAAATGAACGGCTGGTCTATCTATATCATCTCCGCAAATGGTAAAGTAGTTGTTCGAAATAGAATAATCCGATCCTCCTGAAGCTTTAACCCCTTGTCTTAGGTAGTGAAACCTGCATTCCGAAATCTCGACATCATGACAATTGATAAAATGGATACCTTGTCCAGTTGGATCATTAGTCTGCGATGGCTCTCTAAAAGTCAATCCTCTTATGGTAAATTTTTCAAGATTTTCGGCTTGGAGGTACCAATCATCGTGCCCTGCAATGTCAATTACTGGAAATCCCCCATACCCCGGTTGTGTCGTGGCATCTATAATAACCTGATCGGTAATTACAGGTAAAAAATCCAAAAACGCTATCACTTTCAACCCTCCTCCGAAAATGTTGAAATGTATAGAGTCCAATCCAAGATTGGCATTTGCATCTAGAATTGCCTGACGCAAAGAACCTGGTCCTGAATCGCTGGTATTCGTCACAACCAAATTGGAATGGGCTATTCCTTCCAAGGCAAAATCATAGATGCTTTCATTTGAATCGTCATTTGCAATTTCAAGATTCACCAATTTAGTTCCTGGAGTTGTGGGGGAGAAAATAATGTTGAACGTCAGGAATTCCCCCGCCTGAATTATTGCGGGTAAACTTATGACATCAAGTGTAAAATCAAGTGCATCGGCTCCAGTAAAGGTAATCGATGAAATAGTAAGGTCGGATTCACCAATGTTTTCAATCCGGTATTCAAAAGGATTGTTATAATCGATCGTTCCACCAATTTGTGTTGAGTTGGCAGTGGTCGTTATTGTACTCCCATCAGAAATATGCATGTTATTCCCCGATACCGAAATTTCCGGTTGTGAAGAAGGAGGACAAGTACTTGGTGAAAGTAAAAATGGCTCAGCATCTATTGGCCCAACACCACCATAATTCTGATTTGACCCACCTAAGGGAATAGGCCCTGATGCATCATCCCACCAATTGTTCTCAGCATTTGTACTGATATTTGAAATAAGTGCATTCGAGGTATTACCCAAAAAATCATTGTACTCAATGGTAGCATCCAATGAATTGGTGTTGCTTATTCCTGTATTGTTGTTTTCGATTATATTGCAAGCAACTACATTGCTGCCTCCGTCTGAGCACTGAATAGCAAAACCCCAATTTTTAATTTCATTATGAGATACATGGCAATTGTAAGAAGAATCTATGGTAATGGCACTTCCTTCCAGCATACCCGTTTTAAGAAGTGAAAGGTTGGATATTTGAATATTATGGGAGTTACAAACCTTGATCGGTGAAGCGTTGATTTTGGACAAGCTATCAGAGACCGAAATAGTAATATTTGAATTCGCCACAGAACCATCCGATATTATGACATCCCGCATCCCATTTAAATAGATCCCGTTTGATGGCGAAATAAAATGAGGAATGTCGCCAAATTTATTTCCATTTACAGCTATTCCTCCCGGAGTCGCATCACCTGAAATATTCTCTAAATAAATAGCACTATTTGAGCCAGAAGTCCCGGTATTCTTTATCTCATTGTCTTCAAGGGTAAGATCCGAACCGTTTGATACACGGATACCACTTTCCCTGTTATTGATCAAACAATTTCGAATTGTCATATCATTCGCATCAGCTGAATTATTTTCTATCCATACACCATTACCTGATTGTACTGCCCCACTATACGAAAGGTCTAAGCTATCCAAAATCAAATTCGAAACATCTTCGATAAAGATAGGAATACCATGAATGGAGTCTAAATGCGCTATGCCTCTTTCCAGTTCAATATTTCCGGGAGTCGTACCATTCGTAATTGTAACATCTTTCATATTACAAAGCCTCAATCCTGCCTGGGTTGATCCTCCACCTAGTTTATTGTTTTTAATGGAAACGCCACCAGAAATGTTATTGGATAGTGTACCGTGGATATATATTGCGGGAAAATCCACTCCAGTCCCTGTATATCTAAAATCGTTATTGACTATCGTAATATCTGTATCCATATTGGCCGATACCCCAATATGTCGATTGTGGATCGTGACGTTGTCAACAATTGTATTCGCACATCTTTCAAAAAAGGCGCCTACTCCGGATTCCGGAGCACCTGAATACGATAAATTCAAATTAGCCATGGTCACGTCCGAGCAACTTTCGAATTCGATCAACCCTGTAGTCGAACTCGCCAACCCAGAAACATCCATAATACCACTAGAAGGCTCAAATGTAATGTTTGTACCAGCATAAGATCCATTTGATATTACAACATCACTAAGTTCCTCCATATATAATATTGACCGTGCCAACGTTCCCCCAAATGTATTATCATGCAATAAAATTCCTCCTGGGAGAATGTCTTCTTCAATTTGAAACAAATTGATTGCCGCAACAAGACTATCATTTCCACAATTCGTAAAGTCATTATTTATGATGGTGAGATCTTCTCCAAGCTGTGCATATATTCCATACGCCCGGTTATTAAAAATGCAGTTATCCACTGTAACATTACTCACATCAAAACTCCGCAAACCATACCCTAAAATAGCCCCTGTTGATTTACTTAAATCAATGTTCTCAATGGTCGAATTACTCATATTCTGCAAATAGATCGGCACCTGCTCGCACTCGTGAAGATTGTCGGAGTTTAAGATTTGTACATGGGCATCCGGGCTGTCGGAGACCAAAATACCCGTCATATCTTCCAATCTCAACCCATAATCTGCCTGATTTGTAACACCAAATGTAGTTCCTGTAATTTTTATTCCACCCGATACTACAGGTGCAGTACCTTCTGAAACCGCAGAAATCATCAATGCAGCTCGAGACTCTGCATCACCGGATTCCTCAACGTTGTTATTTTCCATAATCAGATCTGTTCCACCTTCAACACAAATCCCTGTTTGTCGGTGTTTTGCAGTATTTTCTCTTAGAATCAAATCATTGCAATTTTCTGCTTTGAGCCCTGTACCAAAAAGCGCTGTTGGTCTGGAGAAATCAACTCCCTCTACCAAAGTATTATTCAAATTCAACAGATAAATAGCGATGTCATCCTGCAATGTATTGAACCTTCCGTCTTCCAAAATGATATTTGAGTTGGGAACAGCCCCATCAGATATAATCAGGCCATTCATTTCCTCAATTCTCAATCCAGAATTTGCGGATATCCCTCCAAAAACATTGTCCTGAATGAAGACACCTCTATCCACATCACGTTCTAATACTCCAAAAAGTCTAATCGCATTTTCGTCCTCATCAATACCTGTATTGGTAAAATCGTTTCCCGTTATTGTAGCATCCGTTCCCAAATTAAAATAGACACCAGTCCTTCTATTGTTGATTAAATTATCAATAACTTTCACATCATTGCTGGCAGACACACTTATGGCGGTACCCGCAATAGCGGTAGGTCTGGACACATCCACATTTTGAATTAAAATAGAGTTGCAACTCGTAAGGTTAATTGCTTCGCCGGCATCAATTGTATTCATACCATTGGCAGGCTCGAGTGTGATATGGGTGTTAGCAACCGATCCGTCAGAAATGATAATATCATTCATCTCTTTAATTTTCAGTCCATAATCACCATTGGCCCCTCCAAAAGTGTTGTTGTAAACCAAAATACCTTGGGAAATATTCTCCTCAGCAATGGCGTCCAATTCTAAGGCGTAATCATCGCTACTCGCACCAGATTCGGATAAATCGTTGTTGAAGATTTTATAATCAACTCCTCCTATGATTTGTATGGATTGACGATTGCTGCTTATATTGTTGTTCTTGATCTCAAAATTTCCGCCACTACCGGAGTTAACAACCGTAAGCCCCTGCCCTGTTAGACTTGGTCTGGAGAGATCGACTCCATCTATGACTATATTGGAGCATGAAACAAAAGAAAGTGAGGATTCATCCACCGTCAAATTATTCATTCCACTACTGTCTTCGATGATGACATTGGCCGAACCAGAGGATGATATGTCAAATCCCTGCATATTCTGGAATCGATATCCCGATCTCCCGTTGGTTCCCCCAAACAGATTTCCACTTGCCAAAATGCCACCAGAAATATTCGATCCGGAGATGTCGGTCAGGTCTATAGCAGGCCTTATGGACTCAAGACCACTCCTTCTCAGGTCATTATTTATAATGGTATAGTCTCTTCCTCCGGTTATATATATTCCTCTCCATCTATTTGAAAACTTACAATTCGAAATGGTAATATTGATTGCGGTAGAGTTATTGATAATCCTTAATCCCATAGCATCATCAATTGACGAATTAGGAGCATAGGATAAATCCAGACTATCTATTACGATATGAGAGACATTGGTCAAATACAAAGGTCCTTGGCTATCTTTTCCCAAAACACCATCAATAGCGTTCATTCCGCTATCATCCTCTACTGAGATATTGGTTCCTGGTGTACCTCCCCTTGAAATCACAAGATTCTGCATATTGTTGATAAACAGCCCTATTCTTGAAAGATTGCCCCCAAATGTATTTCCTGCCATATCAACACCTCCAGATAATGACCCTTCGATAATATTTTGCAACATAATGGCCGCTCGGGTCGGGGCCTGATCACCGGATTGACTCACATCATTAGAATGAATGGTGATATCCTTTCCTCCATTAATACTGATTCCTGTCCTACGATATCTGATCGAATTGTTTTTCAGAAATACATTATTACAATTCAAAATATTAATTCCTGAACCAAAGATGGAAGTAATGGGTGCGGAAAGATCTAAGTATTGTATCGTCAACTTATTAACATTACTCGCCTGAAGTTGCCAATTCTCAAAGAAAGATTGAATTCTGACTATTGCATCATCCGTCCATCCAGCCTGTGAAGACCCATCAATAACCAAGGGGTCCGTGATCGTTGGCAATGTTGAAGTGGCAAAAATGGTATAAGGAAAGGGCAAGTTAAAATGGATCGTGTCCTGACCGGGATTAGCATTTGCATCCTGTAGTGCTTGCCTAAATGTTCCCGCACCTGAATTGCCCGGACTCATCACTACATATGTATCCGCCAATGCAATTTGACAGAAGCACAAAAAGGCCATGAATAAAATATTTTTTTTGAGAATTTTAGCTTCCCTCCTGTTAACGCTCCTGCATGTAAGTACAATTATATCATTCATCCCAGATTCATTTCAACTCCCACGATTCTGGGAATTCATTTTGTTAGTTTTAAATCACTTTCTTGATAAAATTCAAATAATAAAGAGCATTGGATCTGCCCTTTTAAGACAGGTCTGTTTTAAAGAAAATATCATACCGCAGGCTGGTACAGATGCTATTTTCTTTGCAAAAGAAGGGCGTAGAAGAAGGAAATAGTTCACTTCCCCCAATACAGGTGTTTAAAGAATGTTTTAACTGAAATGAAAAATTCAATGGACTAGAGAAAAGGGTATTCGCGACAAAAGGGTATTTTATATGTCCATTACTTTACATATGCCAAAACCTTGCCAGTGTTTTTTAGAATATTGATTTAACGGTTAGAATTGAATTTATTTGCAATGACATTATTTTCTTTGTAAATGGAGCTCTTTCAAAATTAGTTGGTTCAGTCTCTTGAAATTTGATAAAAGAAGATCCCAGTTTTTTTGTGTTTCATTTCTTTTTTGAGGCAATAGAAGTAAAAGGCGTTCTCAAAGTTCGCAGGTATTCGTTTCTATCAAAAAAAACAAATGAAGTGCAATTGTATTTGACTTCCTAATTCCATAAGCCAAAATGGCCATATAGCCTTAGAGGAAACGCTCCAAATTGAAATAGTCAAAAATCCAATTTGAAAACCGGACACTTACAAATTTGAATATTTATCTATTTAAAAAATCGTATTGGTAGAATATTGATTATCAGTATTCAAAAATTTTGACGCGTTTGTCCTAATATACCCTTGACGATAATATCTTTTTACTCAAAATTGGTAAATAACGACATTGCATATTCAACAGCGCCTTATTATGAGAAAAACAATTCCGTTTCTTATCTTCATTTTAATACTGTGCGTAAACCAAAATCTTCTATCCAACATTACGGACAACATAGAATCGAAAATCGTATTTGGAAAGGAGTATATGGCAAACAATTGCCTTAACAACAAAGATTCAAACGGTTCAAATCGTATTCCTAATTTATCCAATGACTATACATATTACACCTGGCATACATTCCAAACCCCAAAAGAAAGAAGGGTAATTGAGCTTCATCTTACCTCTCTGGATCTGGGAGAAAACTCTACTCTGGTGGTTTATGATGAATTCAAATCGGCTGTGGTATGGTCTGCAAGTAATCTTTCTAAGACTTCTAAGATTTCTACCCAATTCGTCAATTTATATCCTGATTCAGAGTATCACATATTGGTAAATTCTAATCAGGAAAGCAATGGAAGCTATCTGTTAGAATTGAATATTGGAGCACTACCTCCTCCAACCAATGACTTGTGCGAAGGAGCTATTCATCTGGGAACACTAAACTGTCAAGATAATGGTGTGATTACGTCAGATCCAAACGCAACTCCTGATCCGGAAGCAACAGGCAACTGTGGAACCGTTACACATCCAGGACAGTGGTATACGTATACTACTCCTGACCCCCTTGAATTCGGAGCAATGCACTTTTTTACACCTGTTGTAAACATCGATTATGGTATACTTGAAATATTTTCGACTACCTCAGGTTGCGACGGTCTGGTCTATGTAGATTGTTTCAATCCAATAGCCAATGGTTATAGTTTTGGACTTGATTTTGAGCCGGGTACAACCTATTATTTTTTGGTTAGTGGAGATTTTGATGACTATATTCTTCAATATAACATAAATTTTTTCTCTTTTACTACTTGTAATAATCCATTTTGGGACGATTGGTGGTGGTGGTCGGATTGGTGGGACAAGCAAGTAGAGTTTGCAAATACAACGGATTGCCTGGAACCTTCTAGCTCTATACCTTGCAAGAACGATCATGTTGCCTGGTACGAATTCACAACCGGCTGCTCAGAATCAGATTTAACCATTCAGGTGAATGAAAATCTAGGCGCTGTGTGGTGGCAAGATGGTGCTGGTGCAGAAGAGATAAGCATTACAATATTAGCCAATGATTGTACCACTATATTATCAGAATATGACGTAAATGGATTGGGATACGTTTGCTCATCCATAGGAAATGGTGAGTCACTAATTTTAGAAGATCTTCCTCCTAATTTCACCTTTTTGCTTGCCTTTGGCTCAGCTTTGAATGAATTGGGATGGTTTGTAGTTTCAATGACAAGCATCGCCGATGATTACGAAGAAGTAACAAATGATATTTGCCCTGATGTTGAAATCCTGCAAAGTGGAATAAATACCAATCTGACAAACTTTTGTGCAGGTTTTGATAATACTTTAATTGATTCAGCAATACCTGGATGTGCAGAACAAAGTGAAGCCACGGTATGGTATGAATTCGACCTTGGCGATGAAATACAGGATGTAACCATAAACCTGATATCACAAGGTATTGGTGATCCGGCAATAGCAGCTTTTGAAGAGTGTGTCGCTTCCCTAATCGGATCAGTTTGTGGTAATACCCTGGAATTGACCTGTATAAATGGACCAATTCTTATTGATGTTGGAAGTAGTTTTGCAGATCAAGGGGACTTTGATCTGGAGATTAACACTGCGCCCAGCCCCCACTTAATTCCAGAAGTAATCGTAGATGACATATGCAGTGGAGAGGAGACAGACATCGTTATTGATATTCCGGGAGGTAGTCTGGTTGATGTGAATGTGACCGTCGGGCCGGGAAGTTCTGCTTTGGTTACAGGTGCTATGAATCAAATTTTTACTGGAGTCAGTTCGGTCACCATCAATCAAGAATTAATCAATACATCGTCTACAGCTCAAGAGGTGATCTACATTATAAGTACATCCATACCGACAGAATTTTGTACATCGGAAGAAGTAGAGGTATCTATCATGGTCAATCCCACTTTTGAGGTTATACCCTTAGCCTATGAAGAATGTCTGCCTTATCTACTTACGGTAGACGTAAGTGAAGTTATTACTGGTGGTACGCTACCCTACAACTCTGTTTTCTGGTATTGGAATGGAATAGACCTAATCAGCAATTTAGATGAATTATCCTATAGTCTAGATGCAACCGGCCAAATCACAGTTGAGGTCATTGATAATGCAGGATGTACAGCATCCGCAGAAATTGAAGTGGAAATTGAAGATATTATCACTCCTACATTTACTTTCCCATTGGAATATTGCCGACCGGAGCATGATTTTATTGATTTTCCAGACATTTCCCTAGAAGGTATGGAAGGAACATGGGATATTCCGATTATCGATTTATCCGTATTTACCGATAATGGTTTCTTTGACTTCACCTTTACACCGGATGCTTCCTTTTGCAGTTTCCCCATTGATGTGACGATCGAAATTATTGAAGGAGAAGAACCGGAATTTGACCTGCCTGAGATAATCTGTGCAGAAGATGATTCTTTTACGTTTCCCACCGAAGATTTAAATGGAGTTGCAGGAACATGGGATATTCCGGTTATCGACTTATCAACGACTGAGGGAGTTCAATTCAATACGTTCACCCCTTCTTCAACGCAGGAATGTCTGTCTAATTTTGAATACATATTTGAGGTAGGCACAAGCATTGAGTTGGATTTTGGAGAACCAGATGTATTGTGCAGAAGTGATGCTCCGTTTGATTTGAGCAGTTCAAGTATGGATGGGTTTGAAGGCAGTTGGGATGTGAATACCATTGATCCCGGTCAGGTGGCTGGCGATGTATTTACGGCAACATGGACACCATTCGAAGGACAATCTCCATGCATCGGCAGCACAACGATAAATGTATCTATTGTTGAGCCAGTAACCCCTGAATTTACATTGCCCGATGAACTTTGTAGCCATGAATCGATTTACATCTTTCCTACGATGGACAACCAATCCATTAATGGTTCCTGGAGCATAGATACCATTCATCCCAATGAAATAAATGGATTCGTAGAGTCTGTTTTTACTGCTGTTGATGGATGTGTTTTGGAATATACCTGGGAAATAGAAATCATGGAGCCACTCGTCCCGGAATTCAGTTTGGAAACTGAGTTTTGCACCTTGGATGAGCTTTATACGCTACCTACAATTTCAGAGAATGGAATTGAAGGCAATTGGTCTCAACCTTCTATTGATCCATCTATGCATGTTGGTGAACAACTTACAATAGAGTTTCAGGGTGCATCTTCAGAATCTTGTGTAGAATCTGTTGAACTGACTTTTAACGTTACAGAGGCTATTGATCCAATATTTGATTTACCCGAAAAACTTTGTTGGGAAGACGAAGATTTGGTATTACCCCCTACTTCTGATAATGCAATAGCCGGTAATTGGGAACCTGCGATTATTGATATTCAATCTAATTTAGGAACAACGGTAACCAGTACATTCTCAGCCGAAAATGGAATTTGTGCAACTATTCGGGACGTCGTGTTTGAGCTGGTAGCCCCTTATGATGTACAGGCAACAGCTATCGATCCTACTGGCTGTATTGAAGAGGATGGAAGTATTGAGATAGAAGTGTTGCAAGGAGATAATTTGGAGTTTAGTTTGGATAATGGCTTAACCTGGCAGGCAGATAATACCTTCACGTCATTGGGCTCTGGCGGTTATACAATATTAGTTCGATCCAATGACTTTACATCGTGTCAATTATCACTGGAGACTTTCTTGAATTCCAATGATGGACCCGTGATATCGAATGTTCAAAGTTCCGACATCACCAGTTGTATCGTTGAAAATGGAAGTATTGTAATCAATGCCGAGGGGGATAATCTGGAATACAGTATTGATGAAGGGAACTCCTGGCAGGTTTCCAATGAGTTTACCGGTTTGCCTGCCGGCACCTATGAAATTAGCATTCGAAAAGCAATGAGCGATTGCATTGTGGAGACGAGTACGGTAATTGCCGATCTTCCAATGACCGAAATTATGACCGTTAATTCTCAAGAAGTCTCAGATTGCAATGCAGATGATGGATGGATCGAGATATTGGCTGCCGGTGAGTCATTGGAGTTTTCGATTGATAATGGCATCAGCTGGTCACCGAATAATAGTTTTAATGATTTGCCTTCAGGAATTTACATGATTCAGGTACGTTCTATAGTGGGCAATGATTGCTTGGATTCAGATATGGTAGAATTGTCCAACCCGAATCAACCGATTCTCATTACCTGGGATGTGCAGCCCCCTACTGTATGTCAGCCCACTACCGGAAGTCTTGAGGTAGAAGCGGATGGAGATAATCTGGAATTCAGTATTGACGGGGGCACTACCTGGCAGGATGAAAATCTTTTTACGAATTTGATGGCCGGGGATTATGCAGTGATTATTCGGGATAGAGAAAAGACCAATTGCATTGATGAAGCGACGGTAGAGATTGTGGATGAACCGGAAGTTTTGAGTGCGTCAATGATTGATGTGGTGCTACCATCGGATTGTGAGATGGAAGATGGCAGTTTGTTCATAATCAATACGGAATCAGATTTGGAATATAGCATAGATGGGGGGATGACATGGCAGATGGAAAGTGAATTTGCGGGACTTGCGGCTGGTACATATCAAGTAATTACTCGAAAAATATTGCTTCCGGATTGCAGGGTTGAGCAAGAAGCAGTGATTCCGGAATCCGAATGTCCATGCGGAGATTTGATATTGGAGTTTGCCAAGGATAAGCTCAATTGCTCCGGTGAAGGCACTTCTACTGTAGAATTGGTTTCCGTTCAAGGAATGATCAATCCTGAAGTAAAGGTTCTTTGGCAAGACGGTACACAAGGGCAATTAAATGAGAATGTAGGCGAAGGTTGGCAGTATGTCATGATTGAATATGATGAATATTGCGAATGGTTGGATTCCATTTACATGGATGTGTTGGCTCCGATTCAGTATGAATGGAACATTCAGGATTTGGACTGTCCCGAGGCTAAAAATGGCTCAATAGAGATTGTGAATGTTGAAGGCGGCAGCGGCAATTATAGTTATGCCCTGGATGGAGAAAATTATCAATCAGAGAATCGATTTGCAGAATTGGAGGCCGGTAGCTATCGGATCTATGTGCGTGATGACACGGATTGCATTGAAATAAAAGAGCTGGAAATCTCCGCTCAAGATAAAATTGACATTTCCTTACCTGAAATTGAGAGCCTAAATGCGGGTGAGCGTATTGTTTTAGACCCTGGAGTTGATGCTTCAAGAATCGATGGTTTTCTATGGACGGATGGTCAAGGCTTCGAAAATACCAGCGACCTGATTTTGGAAGTATCTCCTGTAGAAAACACGACCTATACGATTGAAGTGTATTACGGAGACTGCATAGAAACTCATGAGATTAGCGTTGAAATTTTGAATGAAGAAGGAATCCATATGAGCAATGCGTTCTCTCCCAATGGAGATGGTATGAACGATCGCTTTTTCATTCAGGGTGGCACCAATTCTTCCATTGAGTTGAACGGATTTACGATTTTGGATCGTTGGGGAAATAAAATGTTTGTTTCATCACAACCGGAATTTAATAACGCGGAAGATGGATGGGATGGATTTTATCAGGGCCGTCGGGTGAGTGCTGGGGTGTATATTTATCAGATTATATATATGGAGGATGGTAGATCTGAAGTATGGGTGGGGACGGTTACGGTGGTGGATTGATTAGTTTTAAT
>JBCCVV010000136.1:0-17660 GCA_039194925.1 Bacteroidota bacterium | reverse complement strand
CATTTCTTTAACCCGTGAGCCCAGTTAAAATAGTCCGTTTTTGTGTAATTAAACAACTCTGAATAATGAGCCGTTTGAACCAAAAAATTGGTGTGATCCACATAGGAGTCTATTACTGAATCATACGATCTAAAACACGAAGAAATCAGGTTTCCTTCCCGATCATAATCATCATCCTTATGCTGATAGGTTTTTCCAGTCCAATAGGATTTACACTTGATTCCAAAGTGGTTGTTCGCATTCAAGGCCAAATCACTAACGCCAGTTTGTGATTCATGCAGTGCTTGAGCCAGTGTAATACTCGCGGGTATTCCACTTCTGTGCATTTCAATGACCGCTAAATCTTTATATTTTTCAATATAGTCGGACGTGGCTTCATCCAACGGATTTTTAACAAAAGAAATACAAATAAGGGCAAAGAGGATTAACGTAAACTTTTGAATCATACTCACTTCGATCTTTTATTGTTATTGCAATATGGATTAACTCAGGATGACTTATGGTTTAAATTTCAAATGTTATGCCAAAGATCGAATTCCTTTTGATTTCAGGTTCATTACTTTCTTCTTACTATCGAAGTACAAAGAATATACTTAACTTGCATTCAGCAAATTATTCCCTGTGCTTCGATACGTTATCAAAAGGCTGTTATTGTTTTTTCCTACACTCTTATTGGTGTCTTGTCTTACATTTTTCCTTAGCAAACAAGTTCCTGCAGATCAGGTAGATATGCTACTCAGCATACAGGGAATTGATGATTCCAGTGATTCGTATGTAACCGAATACGATGCACTATATGAAAAGATGAATTTGCATCTTCCTGAGTTTTACTTTTCCGTTGTTCCGAATTATCATATGGACACACGAAACTCCGAATTCAATCACATTGAACGATTATTTATATCCAGACTTTCCAGAAAAAAATACTCCAAAACCTACATTTCTAATCTTTTTGAGAAAATCAAAGAAGCTTCTGGAACCATCAAAAACAGACTTTTAAACAGTATTGACCTGAATCAACTTAAAGAGAAATTGCGTGCTTTTGATGCTCAACTGGATCCCGCGCAAAAATCGGCCTTGATCACGTTGATCGACCAAAAAGACAACTACAGAATTAAGTGGCATTATCCGATTATCCGATTTAATGGTCTGCAAAATCAATATCACAAATGGGCTTTAAATGTATTGCGTGGAGAGTTTGGAGTATCTCTTCTGGATACACGGCCCGTGACCGATAAGCTTTGGGACGCTATGAAGTGGTCGGTGGTATTACTTACTCTAAATTTACTTTTTTCTCTGCTTATTGCATTCCCCATCGGAGTCTATAATGGGGTGAATCCAAACTCTACGTTTGATAAGGCGTCAAATGGTTTCCTTTTTTCATTTTTTGCCATACCTAAATTCTGGCTGGCTACACTGATGATTATATTCTTTACAACGGCAGAGTATGGCTCCTGGACCAATATCTTTCCCAGTGTAGGGAGGTGGTATACGGATGGTGCAGAAGGATTTCTTTCGATGATATCCAAATCCTGGACACAATTGATACTGCCGCTCATTATACTCACGATTCCTGATGTTGCGTATCTGAGCAGACTCATTCGATCAAATGTTCAGGAAGAAAGCAATAAAGAATATATCAAAACTGCCCAGAGCAAGGGATTATCGCTTAAACGCATTACCACGCGTCACATTTTGCCGAATTCCTTGATTCCGGCCATCACCTTGCTCGTTGGCGTACTCCCCGGAGCTATTGCGAGTGCTCTGGTCATTGAAGTTATTTTCAACATCCCCGGGATAGGCCGATTGATGCACACCAGCATTCTAAATGCCGACTGGGCCATGGTCTACCCTATTGTTTTGATTATTGGCATTTTGGCCGTAATCCTATTTTTGCTGGGAGATATTGTAATCGCTTTTCTCAATCCTAAAATCAAATTGGGATGATGAAAAGAATAAAAAGATTCTTTAGAAAATATCTGCCCTCATCAATATCAGGCAAAGTCTCTGTAGTGTTGTTATTGGCATGGGTGTTTGTTGCCATTCTAAGCCCCTTTATTGCAAACAACAAACCGATCATTGCCAAAAACTCAGAGGGCTGGTCGATGCCAGTATGGTCAAAATCAGATGTGATTGAAACACACAACTACACATTCAGTATTGATCCACTCATTCCATATCGATTTAATGATCTTGATTTGGGAAATTCATTACAACCGCCTCTTTCCGATGGTAAAAATGGAATCCACTTGCTCGGCACTGATAAACTGGGAAGGGATATTGCAGCGGGAATGATCAACGGTGCCCGAGTCGCTTTTGTTGTTGTATTTTTTGTGATTTCCTTCTCTGCTGTATTTGGCATTTTTGTGGGAATGATGATTGGATATTACGGCGATTCTGGTATTCGAAAAAACATTTTCCAACAATTGTTAATCGCATTACTCTTTATTTATCTAATCTATTTTTCATCACATTTATTGAGCGATGGCCTTTCAATTTCAACTCTATTGCCAATTTTGATTTTATTTGGCATTGGCTATTTTGGGAATAGACTATTGGCTAGACTTTCGATAAAAAGATATGGGTTGCCCATTGATATCATCGTGCAGCGTTTGTTTGAAATAAATGAAAGCTTACCCGGCCTTTTTATAATACTTGCGTTCATTGCCATTATTACCAATTCGACTCTACTTAGTATATCTTTAATTATGACATTTTTATTATGGATGACATTCGCACGACACGCACGCGCCGAAGCACTCCAAATTAAAGAAGAAGCATACATTGCCTCCGCCAGGGCCAGTGGGATGACGGACATGATGCTGATGGTTCGGCATATATTGCCCAATGCACTGCCTTCGCTCCTCGTAGTAACTGCTTTTGCCTGCAGCGGTGTTATACTACTTGAATCTACGCTCTCCTTTTTGGGCATAGGTCTTCCCCTTGAGGAAATCAGTTGGGGAAAAATATTATCAGAAGCCCGTAAAACACCTAAAGCATGGTGGCTGGCGGTATTCCCTGGTATGGCCATTTTTGTGATTCTGTATTCATTTAATACCTTGGGCGATATTATGGCAACGTACCAAAGAAATCAAAACTAATGACCAAAAAAAGGACACTATCGTAATGCGTATCGCCATTCATCAACCGAATTTTTTCCCATGGATGGGTTATTTCTACAAGATGGCGCAATCCGATACTTTTGTTCTTTTGGATCATGTACAATTCACTAAAAAAGCCTATACCAAGCGAGTTAAAATCCATAAAACCGGAAATTGGGAGGAGGATCAATACCTTACCATCCCATTACAAAAACATTCCGATCACGCAGCAATCACTTCGCTCAAAATAGTAGACAATCAACATTGGCAGAAGAAGATAAAAACTCAGATTGAACAAACGTACAGAAGGGCTCCCTACTTCCATCAACTTGCACCTATTCTGGAAACTTTTTTTGACCAACCGCCTGCATCCAATTCTTTTTCAGAATTTACAATTTCCATAATCCAATACATGGCGACTCTTCTACAATTACACCCCAAGTGGATCATTTCTAAAGATTTGGACATCAACTATTCCGGAATCGATGTCAATTTTGACATATCGAAACACCTTAATGCGCAAACGTACATTTCCGGCATGGGAGCTAAAAAATATCAGGATGAAGACCTTTTTACCAACAGTAAAATACAATTGGTGTATTCTGATTATCAATCGTATTTTCAGACGTTGGACCTGCCATCACATTTCTTGAATAAGTCTTCCCTGAGTTATTTGGCCCACTACGACGTGGATTATCTGATAGAGACTTTTTTTACCAAAATGGATGATTCACTTTAAAAAATGGTAAAGCACTGCGATGGATTTTTGGAATGGGTATTAAGTTTATATCACATTCAACAACTAACGTTTATCCAATATGTTATTTGCAATTACATTTGCAAGCAACTGATATTCAATAAAATGGATTTCACGAAGCAAAAACATGTAACTACTCAGCCAGAATAATATTTCAAATAATAAAGCCCAATTTGGGCGACATTCTTGATCTAAAAATGATGACAAAATTTATTTACGATCTAAGTGTATTCCGGTTAAAAAAATAGAAGGATTCAACTTCTCCCGACAAGTGTGTCATAACATTAATTTTAAAGCCACAGTTCACTTTTCATCTCGCGAGATGACAACAATCGAAATACATTTGAAGTGAGAGGACCGTAAAACAAACTATTTCTCAATTCAGTCCTTAAAAAACGAACGTCATTATGTTTCATACGCAAAATCATTTTTGCATTATCTTTGTTAACAATTTTTAGGGTCATCATCGAGTATTGTCTCCAATTGGTGTCCGAATCCATTAAGAATGTCAGAGAAAAGAAGACCGGTAACAGATTGGCTGCCTATCACTAAAAAAGAAGTAGATATGCGCGGATGGGGCGAGTTGGATGTCATTTTGATATCCGGCGATGCCTATGTAGATCATCCTGCATTTGGAGCTGCGGTAATCGGACGGATCATTGAGAGCGAAGGATTCAGGATTGCCATTGTACCACAACCCAATTGGCAAGACGATCTGCGGGATTTTAAAAAGATGGGAAAGCCAAGACTTTTCTTTGGTGTTACCTCTGGTTGTATGGATTCGATGGTCAATCATTACACGGCCGGACGCAGAAAACGATCTACCGATGCCTATACTCCGGGTGGAAAATCTGGTTTTCGTCCCGACTATGCCTCCGTCGTCTATACGCGAATCTTGAAGGAGTTGTACCCTGATGTTCCCGTTTTGTTGGGTGGAATCGAAGCCAGTCTCCGCAGGGTAACGCACTATGATTATTGGGAGGACAAACTTTGGCCTAATATTCTGAGCAAGAGTGGCGCGGATATGCTGGTCTACGGCATGGGAGAAATGCCTCTAAGAGCCATCATGCAATTGGCAGATGTTGGTGTTCCGCTTTCTTCCATGACACACATACCTCAGACGGCTTTTCTGGTCCCTCGTGGCAGCGAATTGCCCGATGATGAACTATGGAAAACACTCAAACTCAATTCACACGAAAAGTGCCTTAGAGACAAAATCGCTTTTGCTGCCAACTTTAAACATGTAGAGCAGGAGTCCAACAAAGTACAGGCCAATCGTCTTACGCAAGATGTAGGTGATCATACCTTGGTCATCAATCCGCCCTTTCCACCGATGACGGAAAAACAGATCGATACTTCTTTTGATCTTCCTTATACACGTCTACCTCATCCCAAATATTACAAACGTGGGAAGCTGCCTGCATTTGAGATGATTAAATTCTCGATCAATATGCATCGAGGATGTTTTGGCGGTTGCAGTTTTTGCACTATCTCCGCACACCAGGGAAAATTTGTATCCAGTCGTTCGGAAGAATCGATTCTCAAAGAGGTGGATCAGGTTGTTAAAATGCCTGACTTCAAAGGGTATATTTCAGATTTGGGCGGTCCATCCGGAAATATGTACAAAATGAAGGGGATAAATGAGGACATTTGCGCACGATGTGTCGCTCCCTCTTGTATACATCCGGTCGTGTGCAGCAATTTGGATACCAGCCATCAGGGCATGATCGATATCTATCGAAAGGTAGATGCACATCCCGAGATCAAAAAAGCATTTGTGAGCAGTGGCATCCGCTACGATCTCCTTACCAAGAGTTACAATAAAAATGGTGACCATACGCTGGATGAATATATGGACCAATTGGTCTCCAGGCATGTATCCGGCCGACTCAAGGTAGCTCCCGAGCATACTTCAGATGATACGCTCAAAATCATGCGGAAGCCAAGCTTCAAACACTTTCACGAATTCAAAAAAAGCTATGATGCGGCCAACAAACGCCATGGATTGAATCAGCCGTTGATCCCCTATTTCATCTCCAGCCACCCGGGCTGTGAAGAAAAAGACATGGCCAATCTGGCTGCCGAAACCAAAGATCTGGGTTTCCGACTGGAGCAAGTACAGGACTTCACGCCTACACCGATGACGGTAGCGACCATCATTTATTACACGGGCGTACATCCGTATACCTTACGTCCGGTTTATACTGCCAAATCTGCCAAGCAAAAGAAAAACCAACACCTTTACTTCTTTTGGTACAAACGAGAGAATCATCAGATCATCCGTGATAAGTTGAAGAATATGGGGCGGGAGGATTTGATCGAGAAGTTGATCGGCAATCGGAAGCGGGCGAATAAGAAGGAGATTCTGCGGAATCGGAAGAAGGATCGGCATAGACCAAAGAATTCTAAATGGAGGCAGAAATAAAAGTAAAACTATCTAATGTTGATGGGAATCGCTAAAGATTACATATAAGATGTATCAAAGATTATGAAGATAGATATGTTCCATTGAATCAAGAACTAATTTCTGACCTTCGATCTTATTATAAGGCTTTCAAACCGAAAGTATATCTATTTGAAGGTGTGCAATCCAATAAAAAGGATATCAAGCCTTATTCTGCAACTAGCGTTCGAGCAATATTTAAAAGAGCTGTAAAAAAGGCTAAGATCAATAAGCATGTTGTATTACACTCTCTGCGGCATTCTTATGCCACACACTTAATGGAGCACGGCATAGATCTTAGATATATTCAATCTTTATAGGGCCATGCCTCGAGTAAAACGACGGAAATTTATACTCATGTTTCCAAAAATAAATTGGACGGCATACCAAGTCCGTTAGAATTCCTTTAATTTTGGTATAAGGGAGCTAAACGCAATGCGTTTAGCAAGACGTTACTATCAATAAAAATAAAATGAAGAATAGCATAAATGATAATGAAATATCGAATATTTGGGAGAAAGGGGTTTTTGTTTTTGATTCATCTACTTTGTTAAATCTTTATGAATTCACTGACGAAATGTTGGCTCAAATTTTTAACTCAAGCTTTTCTAGGTTAAAGAATAAGATATGGATTCCACACCATGTACAGTTAGAAATTGCTAAGAATGTATACAAACCCAAAAAACAAAAAATAGAAAAATACGATGACCTGCTTAAAAAAATAAAAAGTATTGAAGGTCAGTTTGAGCAGATTGATAACAAAACTAAAACAAAAGATAAACATCCTACATTAGATAGGAATGACATTGATCTATTCTTACCAGAATTACAAAAATTTTCTAGGAATTTAAAGGAGAAGATTGAATTAAAAATAAAAGAAATCAACGAACCTACTGAAGAAGATGTAATATCAAAATTTATAAAAGAGAATTTTCAATCTTTATCCGGATTTAATTATAGTCAAAAGATTGAATTGATAAAAGATGCAGAATTAAGATTTAGAAATTCTATTCCCCCAGGATATAAAGATGATGATAAACCTGGGTTCCAAAAATATGCTGACTTGATAATTTGGAAGGAGACTTTAGAATTGATTAAAGATAAAAAATGTCCATTAATATTTATTGTTGATGACCTTAAGGAAGATTGGTGGATATTGGACAAAAAGAATAATCCAGTATCTCCAAGGGTTGAATTAATAGAAGAGGTCTTTTTTTACTCAGGAGAAACGTTCTTAATGTATAATCTACCTGAATTTCTGAAACAGTCTAATATTATCTTTGAAACGAAAGTAGATAAAGAGGCAATTGATAAGGCTAGCGAAATAATTAGTCAAAGTTTAAATAGCATTCCCGAAAATATATTAATAACTGCAAATAGGAGTGAAGAAGAGAAATGGAGGCTAGATAGGTTAAAGGAATTAGCGATCTATATTAGTGGATTTTTAGACTTAAAAGATTGTAAAATAACTGGTTTACATGATCATAAGGGAGACTTAACCGTGACATGGAGTTCAAAGCCTACTGAATCAGAAAAACTAATTATAGCAGCTGGTTGGGAGAATCAAAATGAATTAAGTATGAATATTACCCATTATATTGAGGAAAACTGATAGTAACATGTGACATGACGATCATGCTTCCTTTGTCAGCACGCCCCATGTCACTGGACCGTTAGTCACAATAAGAACTAAATGATTAAAAAAGATAGCATAAAGAAGTTAATTGAACAGGTAATCCACAAAAAAGTGGAAAGTGAATTAACCTCACTTGGATTCAAGTATGCAAAATCAAAAAGCCAATTCTGGAAGAATGTAGACAAATTTAAACAAATAATAAGTATTTCACATTACAATGCATCTATCGAATTTGACGAAACAAAGGACTTGATACAATTACAATTTCGAATTGCTTCCGCTATAGAAATTCCCAGATTTGAGAAATGGTGTGAAAAAGAGTACGGCCAAAAACATCGAATTTATTATAGACTTAATAATTTCAAATACTTCTATAATTTATCTGAGATTGAATTAGGAATTCTTGAAACATATAGCCCAACAAAATCACAACAGTTTAAAGCAAATGTTAGCAGAGCAATAGCAGGAAATCAAAAAGAAGATGTAATCAGTTTTGATGAGATAGAAAAGAAAGGATTTCAGTTATTCAAATCTAATCTTGATCTTTTTTGTAACCCAATACTAATGTATGAGAATAGAAGAAATGAAAATGATATTTCATACATAAGAATGTTGGAATATCTTAATGAATTAGAACTTGCTAAAAAGGAAAATATTAAAAGCATAGAATTTTGGAAAGCTCATATGGAAAAAACAGAATTCAGAACCATTTCGGATAGAAATCTTGCCTTAACTAACTACAATAAAAGAATAGAATTAATTAATCAACGATTTTCAACAAATCTTCAAAAATGGACTGAAAATTTTAGCCCATTCGAAATCGATAATAATTCTAAAAAAAATATATCCAAGAAATTTATAACCTTAGAATTAGAAGTTTCTGTAAAAAAACCATCAAGTAAAATTATTGGATATTATAAAATTGATGATGACTACTTTCAAATTAGGGAGGATGGCTCAATTCTTAAGCATCATTCAAATGGTCAGATATCAAGTAAATATCAAGTTGAATCATTTGATAAAATACCGCCATATTCGATTAACTTCTCTCGAAAAGATAATAGAATATTTGTAGGAGACTTAGTTGTAGAACAAACTAAAACTTTTCCTTTAGAATATAAATCTCAAATTGAGAAAAACGGGACAATTCTACCTATTCCTTTTAGTCAAGTTTATGATGCAAAAAATAATGAGTTCGCATTTTTAATTTCGAATTACAAAAAACACGAAATACACTTTTGTGATGAACTTGGCAAACATTCAAGATTTATTGAATTACCCGAAAGACCAATAGAAATAATCCCAGAACTCGAAATCATTCTTTGCGAAAAGCAAGATAAAGCTTGTCAAGTCTATGATTTGGCAGGTCAGTTTAAGTACTCAATGCCATCTAATAATGCCAGATACTCTTTTAAAAATAAATACGATTACAACTTAACAAGTGATTTATTTCTATCGGGTTGGTATTATACAAAATCTCAATTGTATAATTTAACATCAGGAGAATTTGTGAAACATTTGTGGGCACATCCAACCAACATAAAAGGTTACAAAGAAATACTCTATTCTAACATCAATCACAACTTTGGAATGGGACAATTTAAGTTCTCACCCAAAGGTGATTATATAATCGGGGGTGCCGATCATGGGAAGTATGTTGCATGGACTACAAAGGACATTAAACGTATTGAGCTCATACCTTCTCAAGAATATTTATCAAAATTGAAAGATGCAGTTGTAATTGAAATAGAAGGGAAGCAAATGCTTAAAAATAGAGGAAATCACATGGGTGAAATTGTATTCTTAAACGAAGGAAACTTATTTGGCTTTCAAATAGGCAAAGATCTATTAATTTGGAATAAAGAATTTAAGCATATTGAAACATTTGAGGACATAGGGTATACCAAGCAAATTGACCTAAATTTAATTAGTGTCGAAAATGAAAAAAATTACAACTTATATGAAATAAATTACTGTAACTAACATTTTGTATGGCAGCATATCCTCCTTCGTCAGCACTCCCGATATAGCCGATCCGTTCTCTTCAATTAAAAGAAAAAAACAATGCTCCTACAAAACAAGGGCTTCAACATAAATGAATATGAAATTCCAGAATTCACCTTAGAAAAAGGTAAAATGATTAGATTTTGGGTAGAGATAATTCCACAATTGAAAAATGACACAAATGGATATTGGGGTGCAAAAAAAATGCAGGAAACAATCAAGGTTCTAAATCGAAAAAGTAAGATTATCAATTCATGCCCAAATAAGATTAAAAGAGGAATAATGGATTTCATTAATCCAATCTCAACACGTAAATATCTAAAGAATCATTTTAATTTAAGCGAAGAAAAAATCGAAAATTTGCTTTCACAATTTGAAATAAAACCAGAATATAAAATCAAAAATCTTGGAACAGCGCATCAAAAAGTATTTTCAATAATTTGTGGTTTTCAAAAGCATCAAATTATATCTTTTGATTATTTCGGATTGTCCCCAAATACCGAAGAACAATTAACTAAGTTTGCAAAAAATCAAATAAGAAAAGGAAAGGCAGCGATAAGTTTTGACAATTTGTATTTCAAGCCCGATAAATACGATTCTGAGAATATCATCAATTTGGAAATACGTAGAAAAAGAAAAAATGAAATTGAAAAATAAAAACTGAAGAGAACAACGTGTATGATTATTCAGGAAAAAGTAGATGATATACATTTCGATAACAATAATCAAGTTTACTCATTAACAGATGATAATTTGTATAAAATTAATATTGAATAAAAGCTCATAACAAGTGATATGAGATCAGACTTGCTATCGCTGCGTCTGCTCCATATCACAGAACCGTTAGCATCCATAAAATGAAAAATAGACTCTACATATTAACTGTGGCAATTGGTCTCATACTGAGTTGTGGAGAAACTGTTGAGACAGAAAAAAGTAGATTTAGGTCTTTTATAGGAATTGATGAATTTCAACAATTGGAGAACTTCATGAAGGCGATGGAAACAAAATTCATGGAAACATACGAAGTCAATACAATAAATGACGCGTACAATTCATACACCATAAACAAAGTCCTTGGTAAATCTCATTTAGTATTTAACGAAAAAGATTGCCGCCAACTTGAAATGATAAATGAAAGTGGTTTAATCGATAAACATGCTCAGTTCAAATATGATACTGTATATCAGGAAGGAAACCTGATAGTCACAATTCATAAAAAGGATACTTCATGGTTGGTTAAACCTCCTGAAAAATATGAAGGAGAATACAAAGAAAAGGTTGAATCTGAAGGATTCAGAATTTACTTACACATCAATGAATTGTACGAAGGAATTCAATTTGCGAACAAACAAGATACTCTGATTGAACAAATTGTAGAAACGAGAAAACAAATTGGGTACTTAAATACAGAAAGATTAACAGAAGAAATACACTTGAAAAGAGTTGATTACGAACAAAACTATCTTTACCGTGTACTGATTTGTATGGAAACATACTTAAACGAGCTAAAGGAATACGGATGCTAACACATGATGACGATGGCATACTCTTCGGGATACGCCATGTATCATAATAACGTTAGATTGCATTGATAGTGAAGAATGAAAATGAAATTATGTTTATAAAGGTTCATGAAAACCAAATAAAGGAAATAACAGAATTCTTAATCAAACACAAGGTTATTTTCCATCCTATTATTTCTCCTACAGGTATTCCAGATTTCACAAATTACAAGGGCAGAAAATTTATATTAATCCTCGATCGTAACATATTGGTACTTATTTTGGATCTTGTTCAAGCTGGAACTTTAAATGACCCGCATAAACTTAAATTAGTTTCTAGTTTATTATTTTGGTGTGACCTTAACCAAATAACCCCAACATCAGGATTTGCTTTAATGGAACACTCTCATGTTCAAGGCAATTCTTTAGAATCAGGTATTCAACATAATATTTTCCAAAGCATATACAAAAAATACTCACCAAATGATTGGCTTGAATTAGCTCTTGGTATAAAATCTTCAATACCCATTATAGATGATGTGATTAAATCAGAATCTGAATATCTTGTATATAACGAACATCAAACTCTAAACTACTTACAAGTTCTAAAAATATGTCAGCTATATTTTATAAAGAACATGAATCGAGAAGATAAATTAGTAGAGTTTTATAACTGGTCTTATGAAAATTTAATAATCGGAATGTATTCAACGTTCTACGCAATCATGTTCTTTTCTTCTAGAACTAAATTAGAACCAAAAATTCTTTCTGCTCAGCCTGAAGAACTGTTTGAAAAATGCAAAAACGTTGCTTGGGATCTCACCTATTTATCATATTGGAGTACATTATTTTGGAATGATAAAAAGAAGAAAAAGGTTTTTCTTTTCAGCACTAGGGACAAAGAAATAAAAGAACTATTTTCATTATTACATTCTGATCCTCAAAAAGCATACACAAAGGCTTTGGGCAAAAAATTAGGAGAAAAGATCAAGAAGAAATTTGAATCAATACATAAATCAAGACCAAAAAGAACATTTGAAAAGAAAAAATTAGAAGAAAAGGTATTCGAGGAAGAAACCCGATTAACCAACCTTAGAGAAAACGCAATCTAACATTGCATGACCATGTCAGAGCTGTCTATCGAACATCTCCGTCAGGTATGCGAAACCGTTAAATCTCACAAAAAAAAAACGTCACCACAGATAAATACCGTTATATTTGAAGAATAATACTTTTAAGATGGATTTAAGAGCAGAAAAATTAAAATTAATCGAATTGCTATTGCATACTAATAATCCTTCGATCATAAAAAGAATAAAATCAATATTTCAAGCTGAAGAAACTCAGGATATCTGGGAACAACTCAGTGATGATCAACAACACGAAATCAATAAAGCATTGGAGGAAGTTAAAAATGGAGAAATAGTACCAATTGAAATATTTATAGAAAAGCATAAATAATGCAGAGGCAAGTTGTTTTATCGAAAACTGCCGAAATAAAGCTAGATAACCTTTTAACCCATTTAAAAACCAATTGGTCTGAAAATGTCAAGTTGAGATTCATTTCGAAATTAGAGCATCGATTAAATATAGTTAGACAAAAACCTGAGGCATTTCCAAAATCTGAAATAAAAAAGGGTCTTTTCAAATGTGTTATTACTAGGCAAACAACTATGTACTACACTTTTGATGAAAATGTAATCTACATATTAACTTTTTTTGATAATAGACAAGACCCAAGCATACTGAAAGAAGAGGTAATATAAAACGAGAAATATCATTGTGTATGATGATCAGACCTGCTAACGCGGCATCCGACACATACACGAAGACGTTAGCTACTATTAAAACCCAAAACGTGCTAATCATTCAGCGATTTGTGTTAGTGAAGAATTGAGCGTCAGCATAGTTTTGCAATAAAACGAAATGAGAGAACCGATAATACATTCAAAATCAATCACTGAAATTCGAGCGGTCTTTGGCTTGGACAAACCAACACATCCATTGATTACCATACTTGATACTCAAAAACTTGCCTATGGAGAAGAAACGGTTGGCAAGCGATTTTCTTCTGACTTGTATTGTATCGCATTGAAAGATTCCAGTTGCGGAATAGATTACGGTCGAAATTCTTATGATTTTGATGATGGTGTTTTGATTTTCACAGCACCTAAACAAGTCATAACCGTTAAGAAACCACAAGAACTAAACGAAGTGAAAGGTTGGATGCTTTATTTTCATCCTGACTTGATTAGAACTACAACATTCGGCTCAAAGGTTGATTCTTATAATTTCTTCAACTACGAAGTAAATGAAGCATTACATCTTTCCGAAAATGAGCAAAATACGCTCAATCAAATTATTCAACTCATTCAGGATGAAATCAAAGAACGTATTGACAACCACAGTCAACAAGTCTTGGTTTCTAATATTGAACTATTACTCAATTATAGCAAACGTTTTTACGAGAGACAATTCAATACTCGTTCTGCAAGTAACATTGACATAGTTTCCAAAGTAGAACTATTACTAAAAAAGTATTATTCAGATAATCAACTCATGGAAAAAGGACAGCCAACCATCCAATATTTAGCAGACCATTGTCATTTATCCGCAAGCTATTTGAGCGACTTGCTTGCAAAAGAAACAGGACGTTCTGCAAAAGACCACATAAACGATTTTCTCGTAGATAAGGCAAAAAACTTGCTTCTTAGCTCTGCCGATTCCATTAGCGGAATAGCTTATACACTCGGCTTCAATTATCCACATTATTTTAGTAGGTTATTCAAACAAAAAACAGGCAAAACACCACAAGAATACAGACAACTGAATTAGAGAATAGGAAGTCAAGAGGCTTCCTTTTCTTTTTCTGGGATTTGTGTTTAAACTTCCCCCTTTCGTGTTACTCTACACATTATTCCTGTCGGATATTTGATTCATCAAATCATTAAAAAATCAAAGAAGATGAAACATAAAATTTTAGTGACAGGAGCAAGCGGAGCTTTTGGAAGTCTTGCTTGTATTCAATTAGCCAAAAACGGACATCAGGTGGTAGGAACAATGCGTTCTATATTAGGTAAAAACGAAACTATTGCCAATGAACTGAAATCCAAAGGCGTAGCATTGGTTGAAATGGACGTAACCAAAGAAGAAAGTGTGAATCTAGGTGTAACGTCGGCTATTGAATTAATGGACGGCTTAGATACAGTTTTCAACAACGCAGGAATCGGAGCAAATGGAATTTTGGAGTGTTTTACCTCTGACGACATCCAAAAAATGTTTGAAGTCAATGTTTTTGGAGTTCAACGACTGATGAGAGCCGTTTTACCTCATTTGAGACAACAAGGAAAAGGAACAATCATTCATACATCTAGCTGTATTGGTAGAGTGACCACACCTTTTTTAGCTTCTTATTCAGCTTCAAAATACGCATTAGAATCTTTGGCAGAAGGTTACAGAGCTGAACTTTCAGGATTTGGAATAGAATCTTGCATTGTGGAACCAGGCGGTTTTCCAACAGGGTTTATGGGTGGAATGATTACACCAAGTGACACAGAACGATTAGCGCAATATGGAGAAATGACTAATCTTCCCGAAACTGTATTAAACGGTTATGTTGCATATGTCGAATCCATTCCTGAACAACGTCCTGAAAGAGTTGCAGAAGCTGTAGTTGAATTGGTAAAAACACCATTTGGTGAAAAGCCATTTAGAACCGTTGTAGACTTTTCAGGATTAAAAGAAGGCATAGAGAACTATAATAAAGTGCTAAATGAAACCACAAAAGCTATCTATTCCGCCAACGGAGTAGATAATTTACTAAGTCTAAACAAAGATTAAGATGAGCAAAACGATATTAATAACAGGCACAAGTAGTGGAATTGGGAAAGCAACTGCCCACCATTTTCAAAAGCTGGGGTGGAATGTCATTGCCACAATGCGTTCCCCTGAAAAAGAGACAGAATTACATCTGTTAGAAAACGTACACCCGGAAAAATTAGATGTGCTCGATTTATCATCAATCGAACAAGCCATTTCCAAAGGAATTTCAAAGTTTGGAAGAATTGATGCTCTTGTAAATAATGCAGGATATGGAGCTTATGGACCTTTAGAAACATTTCCTAGAGAAAACATCATTAGACAATTCAATACCAACGTGATTGGATTGATGGATGTCACCAAAGCTATCATACCATATTTTCGAGAAAACAAAAGTGGAACCATTGTCAATATTTCTTCTATCGGTGGTCAAATGACTTTTGCCTTGGGTTCACTCTATCACGGAACTAAATTTGCCGTGGAAGGAATTTCAGAATCATTGCACTATGAAATGAAAGAAATCGGAGTTAAAGTAAAAATTGTAGAACCAGGATTTATTGCAACTGACTTTGGCGGACGATCTTTTGACTTTCAGGCAGGAAATATTGAAGACTATAAGCCTCTCATAAACGCCTTAATGAAACAATGGCAGCACCCGAATAATACAGTTTCGCAACCAAGTTTAGTCGCAGAAGTGATTTATCAAGCTGTAACGGATGGAAGAGACCAACTAAGATACAGAGCAGGAGAAGATGCCAATTTATTACTTGACAGTAGAAAAAAATGTCTGATAGTGAGTTTTTTGAAATGATGAACAGTCAATTGGCAAATTAAAAAACGGTAGCTAACATTGTATATAAGCAATAGCGGTTCAGTTGCATACTTGAACCGTTTTTGCGTTTTTATAAGTATCCTGCAATCCTACAGCTTAGCGGTGTGAAATCCGCTACTGCTCATACAAGAGCCCGTTCTCGGCAAAAAGAACGAAAACAACAATAAATCTGTTGCATATATACTATCAAATTTCAAATATAAAAATATGGATCCAATTATTTTATTTGTTGAAAAAAGTGTAGTTAATTATGCTGTCGTTAAAGTTCTTGATGCTCTAATTTCTGAAACCACTGAAAAGTTTTTGACGTATAACTATAAATTAGATAAACTATTAAAATCGCCAATAAATACAGCATTGAGATACCTTGAGTTGGCTAAACAATATCAAAGAGGAAATTCCTTGTTTAAGAAAAACATTGAAAAGGCGATTAATAACTTTAATCAAGCTTCTAGTAACTTGGACGGAATCGACAAGGTACGGTCATTTCTTTATTCAGGGATTTGCAGTGAATTAATCAAAGATAGGACTGCAGCTTTTTTTTATTTTTCGAAAGCTTATACAGTTATAGAAAAAATTCCAAAAAAAGAGACATCACTGGAAAAATTTCCAACTCAAGAAGCAGTGGGATTTACAAGTATGGTTGTTGGAATTGGTCTTACTTTTGGTTCCGGTGGTGCATTACTACCAGCAATTCTTTGTTATGGAGGAATGTTTGCAGCTATTCTTAAACCAGAAAACAACCATGAATTTAGCATTGAGAACGACAACTATAATAAGGAGGTGGATATAATTAAAAATGCTCTAAAAGTAAAACTAACAAGATAATTTACAGTTAATTTTAAGAATTGTGAATAAAGGCATTGTCCTTCGAGGATTTAGAAGATACAAAATCAAAAATAAAATTCCAGAGTTACGAAATAACGGACAATCAGTAAATGACTTACTGTATGACAATATCCGCTTGGAGCACGCTGAATACAATTGTTTATTGGCGGCAAGCTGACCAAGCAAATGAAGAGATTGATCTATTCTTAAATTACATTAAGGCTGATGCGGAAAGGCAATTTATGACTGCACGGGTACTAGCAAATCCTGGTCAGTTTCCATGTAATGGTGCTGTAATTGATTTACAAGCAGCATTTTTCTCATCGGCATGTACACAAAGTTGATTAGTGTTTGATCCAAGTGAACCATTCGGTTTAGTTTTCACAGATGCGGCATGCCATGAGGAGGGTTGCTATATGAAAGTTACTGAATGGTGTGAAAATGCAGATGGTTCTGTTGGTAACGGTGGGGAATCAGCATTGGAACTAATTAGACCTTGCAATAACGAAAACACTAGTAACATTTCTTGCAAAAAAGGAATTTTATGGTTGGGCAAAAGCACCAAATTCAAATAGTGAAAAATCCAATTTGAAAACCTGATACTTACAAATATGGATATTTATCTATTTAAAAAATCATATTTGTAGAATGCTGATTATCAGTATTTAAAAATTTTGACGCGTTTATCCTAATTCTATAGGGAGAAAGTTGCGGTGAAAAAAAAATTACCAACTT
>JBCCVV010000135.1:0-17769 GCA_039194925.1 Bacteroidota bacterium | reverse complement strand
GGAGAGATGTGGAAATGGATGGGAAAGCATCAAAAGAGACCTATAATTCATTGAGTATTTATCAACAAAATCATGATTTGCCAGCTGGAACAGTGAATCTGGAAACTTTAAAAGCTTTGGAGATTGATTTTTAAGGTTTACCAAATATTGTCTATCTTCCATCTATGAATATAACCAATTAATAATCAAAATGAACGCTATTGGTACACGTGTACAAACAAGTATTGAAAAGATCAAATCCCCACAGTTTGTTGCTTTTGATCAGAAGAATCGGAGCAGAAAAAACCTTACCTTAATCGTACTAGTAATGGCAACGTTTATCGTTAGTTGTGGTGGGCTTCTAGAGTCAAGTTATGTGAATTATGATGACGAGGAAAATTGGGGGAATAGCACATCTGGAGATGTGATGCCATCCGAACCGGGTAAATGCTTTGCAAAATGTTTAATGCCAGATAAGTACGAAACCTATGAGGAAGATATCATAGTGTTTACAGGAGCGGATAGTGAAACAAAAGGAGTAATTCTGGAAGAAATTGTTTTGAGCCCTGCTACTACAACATGGGAAAAAAAGATAGCAGACCGCAACTGCATGTCCAATAATCCTGACGATTGCTTGGTGTGGTGCTTGATTGAAGTTCCCGAAGTAACGAAAGAGTATTTAATTGTGACGGATACTAATTTGATAAAAGAATTCAGAATTGAAAAAATTACTTATCAAGAATTGGTTAAGGCCGGAGGGTTTACAGAATGGAGAGAGGTAATATGCGCAGCTGATATTGACAAACGCCTATACATTCGTATTCAGGAGACTTTAATCAAAAAAGGTTTTGGAGACAATATTGTTCCCAATGGTGTTGTTAGCAGGCCTACTAAGGAAGCGCTTGTGAATTATCAAAAATTAAATGGTTTGCCAGTTGGGGCGTTAGATATGGAAACACTCACTTCCCTTGGAATTGATTTGTAGTTTTGGTCGTTAACTATTGATATAGTGCAAAGGAAAACTAATTAGGATAGCATCCATTATATTTTTTAGGTTTATTGATGTTTTATTTTTGGAAGTAAGAGGAGCGGTATCATTTCTTGATTCTCATTTTATTTCCAACAGAATGCACTAAGTTTGCGTTAATAAGAATATTTAGTTGAAGATTTTGAGATGATAAAGAAATATCCAAAAGATATATTTGAAAAAGTAGAGTTTGATAAAGTGCTACTTTTGGTTGAAAATGCCCTGCTCGGGGAGAAAGCGATAGAACACTTATACAAAGAAGAATTTCAAATAGAAATTGGTTCTATCCAACAAAAATTGGATCAGGTCGATCAATGGTCACAAGCGAGAGAAGATGGCAATGATATACCCCTGGAGACCTATGAAAGTATTGAGATTGATTTGCCTTTACTAAAAAAAGAAGGGTACGTACTTTCTGTAGATGCCATCCGAAGAATTTACAGAATTATTCATCTGGCGAAGTTACTCATGGAGTATTTTGCCGATCATACCCGACGCAAAGCGTATCCATTAATTTATCAAGTGAATGAGCAAATTGAAATTGATTCGAATTTGCTCAAGGAAATAGATCGGGTGTTGGACGATCAGGGAGAAGTTCGTCCGAATGCATCACCGGAATTACTTAAGATTCATAAGGCGATCCGTAGTAAAGAGCGCGAATTGGATTCGGTTTTTAGTCAATCGCTCAAGCGATATGGAGCCGTAGGAATGCTGGCCGATACCAATGAAAGCATGCGAAATGGTCGTCGGGTTCTTACTGTAGGTGCTGAGCACAAACGAAAAATAAATGGAGTAATCCACGATGAATCCGCAACGGGCAAGACGGTATACATCGAACCTTCCGAGGTAATGCCAATCAATAACGCCATTTTCAATCTTTATACGGAGCGAAAGAAGGAAATCTATAAAGTACTGAGAGATCTTTGTGCACAAATAAGACCGTATGCAGAAGAGTTGGGCATCATAGAATCTGTGTTGATCCGATTGGACTTGATTCGTGCAAAATCCAGAGTTGCGAGTCTAATGGATGCCAAAAAACCAGTACTCGTAGATAAACCTCATTTTGGGTTCAAGAAGGCGTACAATCCGCTTCTTTTATTGAAAAACAGATCCATCAATAAAGAAACCATTCCGTTTGACCTGGAATTGCATGGGGCGAATCGAATTTTAGTTCTCAGTGGTCCTAATGCAGGGGGCAAGTCGGTGACAATGAAGTCTGTAGGATTGCTCCAAATGATGGTCCAATTCGGTATGCTGATACCAGCGGATGAAAATTCCAAGGTGGGCATTTTCAAAAATATTTTCACAGATATTGGCGATCAGCAATCGTTGGAGGATGATCTCAGTACATATAGCAGTCGACTGAAGAATATGAAATTTTTCGTTGAAAATGCGCATAAGGACACACTTGTATTAATCGATGAATTTGGAAGTGGTACAGATCCAAAAATTGGAGGTTCTATTGCAGAAGCTATTCTTAGACAGCTGAATTTTCAACGAACGTTTGGCGTGATCACAACACACTATTCCAACTTGAAGTACTTTGCGTTTAAGAGTAAAGGGATCGTAAACGGATCCATGGAATTTGATAAGTCAGAACTGGCCCCAACTTATCAATTGATAGTGGGGAAACCAGGCAGCTCTTTTGCTTTTGAAATCGCTGAGAAGTCTGGATTGAACAGAAAAGTGCTGAATTATGCACGACATAAAACGGGTAAAAATGAAAAGGCAATTGATGAATTGTTGACCAATTTGCAATCTGAAAAGAAGGAAGTAGAAGCAAGAATGGAAAAAGTGTTGTCCAAGGAAGATCGATTGGATAAAATGATGCGTTCCTACGATGAAATGTATAAGGAACTGGAGTTTAGAAGAAAAAAGCTTAAGCTTCAGTTGAAAGAAGCAAAATTGCAAGAGATAAGCAACGAGAATCGAGAATTGGAAAATGCGATTCGAGAAATCAAGGAGGCGAAAAACCTGGAAGAGGCCAAACGAATCGCCAAAGAGCATCGTGAGGCAAGGAAGAAGGTGCAATCTGAAGTTGAGGAATTACAGAATGAGGTGTATTACGGTGATGGTGCGAAAGTGGATAAAGAGTTAAAAGAAGGAAGTTTTGTAAGAATGCGATCCGGCGGGAGCACGGGCCAAATAGTAGCGCTCAATAAAAATAAAGCTACGGTACAAATGGGTTTTCTGAATATGGAGGTTCCGTTGGGGGAGTTGCTTCCGGCGGGAGAACCTATTGAGTACAGAAGAAAATCTGTGAATACGGAAGGTGTAATTAAATCGTCCAACTTTGAAAGCAAATTAGATATTCGAGGATATACCATGTCTGATGCTGAGGCATATGTTACCGAGTTTTTGGATAAAGCGTTGGTGAATAATGCGGCCCAACTCAAAATAGTACACGGGAAGGGCAGTGGTGTGTTGAAGAAGGTAGTGCTCAGGATTATTCGGGATTACAAAGATGTGAAAGAGTATTGGCATCCTGAGGATGAGATGGGAGGAGATGGAGTTACTTTTGTGGAGTTTTAATTGTTTAATTGTTGAGTTATAGAATTGTAGAATTGTTGAGTTGTTGAGTTGTAGAATTGTAGAGTTGTTGAGTTGTTGAGTCTCTTGGTGGATTAGTGGCAGGGTTGTTCAGTTGTTCAGTTGTTTAGTTGTTTAGTTGTTTAGTTGTTCATGGACATCTCCTTTATAGGCCAGAAAGACTTGTTAGTCGTAAAATAATGTAGATTGAAAACTTTTAACGGGGCTCTTGGAGTTATATGCTATAAATGAATTAGAACGTAAGCTTAATAGAATGGGAAGATTTTTGGCATTGACAATATTGGTTGCAGCGATTGGATTTATTATGATTCAGTTGTTTAAATTTTTTGTTTCGATCAATAGCAGTCGGTCACAGGTGAGAAGAGATGTTGAGGAGTTGAAATTGAAGATGATGGAAATGGTGAAAGGATTGGTGCCGATGAATAAACAAGAGTTGGAGCTTTTATCGGTAAATCAAAGCGATGTTAATATTTCACGTGGAATAAATTCGGTAAAAACGGGGGCATTTACTTCGATATATAATGAACCGTTGTTGGCTTATGCCTATAAAAATTACAGCGCTGGGAATAAAAGTGTTCTATTGGTGAGTACGAATTCTGATGATTTTATTTATATGTCCGAGGGCTCCAGAACGAAAGTCTTTCTCAATAATTCGGAATTGGGTGTCATAGATTCGGATGGCAATATGTACGACCCGGTTTCAAAGCAGCAAATGGCGCGTATCGAAGCCGATCATGTCTTAAGTTCACACCCCGTGAAAATCGGCGAAAAAGAAATTGGAGAGATTGTCAACCTACGTCTGAAAGATTCTCCTAATCCACGGGCATATCAGTTTTTAGAGCCAATGAATAAGCGAGAAGAAGATTTATTCAAGGCACTTACGTTTTTAAGTTTGGTAGAGGAGAGCATTTAGACTCAAATTGCTTTATGTAAAGAAAACAGGATTCAGATTGTAAGATGAAATTCTTGTTAATAAATTGATTATCAATTATATAATTGCTTTCCTGTTTTGGTTCATAAAAGATTTTTTTCGTTTTCTGGTCACAGATTAAACCATTTATGTTATACTTATGTACGGTGCAAAAATGATCAATTTGATCTGTACAATTACGGAATTCCTACGAATACATATTGCAATATTTTTGAGTGAAAATTCAGATGCATAATGAAGTCACTACAGACCATTTATCACATTTTACTACGAATGATTGATAAGGTTAGATTCCATTTATTATCAAAATTCAAACCTTAAACACAAGCATTCCATCTGCTTTTAAAGACAGATACGAATATGGATATGACTATTTGCTTTATGTCATTATTGACGCAAGTAGTAAGGATGTTTGTCTGATCAAGGGAGGCGAAGACAAGAGTATGATTTTTATAAATACACCATTACAAAAACGAGAAAATGACCATTATCTCGACCAGCTTCCTTTAAAATTTGTCTTCACGGTTTAACTGGTCTAAATGTCAATATAAAAATGAAAAAGTTACAAATAAGTCTTTTATTTCTAATTGTGTTCATGAGTTATTCGTTATTGGATGCGCAAAGAATGAATGGCGATGGAGGTTCCAGTTACATAGAATATCAAATACTAGAATTTTCGTCGTTTAAGGATATTTATGTGAAATGGAGTTCCAATGAGCTGTATCCAATAACCAGCGTAAGTGTCGAAGGAGGAGGATCAATTGGGGGAGATCAAATGAACGAGGGTTCTTCAGTTTTGGTGCAAAATGTTCCGTTACAGCAAGTGCCTAATTTTCATATTACCTTTTTTGATGAAATGGGGAATGTAGGATTTACAGAAACCATTGCCCTGGAAGACAGAGAACATGGGATTGTTCATGTTACCGAAAGTATTTATTCAGTAGTTCATCACTGGACGGATAGACAAACGGAGTTGCTGGATGAATTAGCCGACAATATCTATTTAGAAGATGCTGAGATCTATGCGTTCTTGCAAGACTTTTATGAAGTAAATCCCATACATTTCGAAACACTCGTACGTCAAAATTCGGATTATATCAACTACAGTGATAATGTCCAGGCCTGGAAAAATCATATCGAAGAATGGGGTACAGGTGGCCCAGGTCCTGGTGGTCCTGGAGGTCCTGGCGGTCCAGGAGGTGGAAGAAAAACGTGCAATTGCAAATTGTTGTTTACAAATTCGTCAGCATTTAATCGACCAAATGCAGCAGGAGGAACAGATAGTGCAACCTGTGGAGACGGACAGCCTGTGAGCTCAGGAACAAATCTGCTTTATCCGGATAAAAATGATGATGAAGTAATTTTAACTTCAATTCTTGGAGTAGGAAAGGGATTTGCTTATTTCATTAATGCCGATGGAGGATGTGATATTGGTTCGAAGGATAATCCCAGATCCAGATCGTTGCCGCAGACACCTATAAGCAGAATAAGATACAAATTGGTATGTGCAGATGATTTTACGCTTAAACCTAATAATAAATGTAAGTGTAAAAAATCTATTGATCTTGAATGGGAATATGCCAGCCGATACGATTGGCATACGGATGATAGAAAATACGGGTTCGGATCTTCGACATCTTTTATTTTAGAGGATTGGGCTGTTTTGGTGATGACTTCTAACTCCGGTGCTGAAGTCCTGGATTCAGGAATGGTAAGTAAAAGAGGGGCATGTGATTCAGAACCTATTTTTGAGACATTTACGCAACTGACCGATATCGTATCGAGTGTAACATTGGCGGTTGACACGAATCATGTGCCAAATGCTATTTCCGCAGCAACTTCCGTACTTGACTTTTTTGGAGCGATCACGTCAATTGCTGAGTGCAACGACATTGGTGATTCCACGGCAACACTTATGTCCGGTGTCCGAGAAAACATTGAATTGACCGCGGGAGAACAAATAATGGTATCTATGACCACGGGTTCGGTATTAGGAGGACACGCACAGAACAGTGGAGAGTCTTCTATGCGCATTATTTCAGAGGGCTATATTGCCGGAGCGCTTTTTTCTACAGATGATGGAAGCAATTCTGAAGCATGTTGTACAGATGAAAAAATTGGGTCTTATGCCTTGTCATCCATTTCGGACTTCGATTTTAATTTAATACCACCTATGGATGATCCCGAAAAATGCAGATTTGATCTGGATGAAAATGTATTCAGTTTTGGCCCTATTGGAGGATTGTCTTCCGTTCAACTAACGGTTAGTTCGTTTTTAGGCGCCAATGGCCCCTGGGGAGGAGTATTTGATCCTACGGGGTGCTGCGACGATGTGGTAGTGGATTGTTTTTCTAAATGTGGAATTTATCGAAATTGCGATGATGATAACCAATTGGTTTCTCCGTTTGACAATGACCAAAACCTATTGATAAATGCAGATAAGTCAACACGAAATCAAGCTTTGGCAGATGGTTCTAATGAAGAATTGTCAAGTCATAAGTACACCACATCGAATCAAAGGCAGGCATTTCCTAATCCGTTTCATGGTAATGCGATGAATATTCAATTGATGGAGAATGAAGAAGTTTATAATGTGGATATAGTAGATATGAATGGGAAAACATATTTTCCTCAAGATTTGGTGCTGGATGGAAATAGTTTGAGGATCACATTACCAGATTCTGTTCCTAAGGGAGTATTATTGGTGAGAATGAATACACAGGACAAGCCCTTATATTCGAAAATTGTAAAAAATTGAGATTCGTATTTATGGATAGTTGAACTTAGTTTCTTCAATGGTTAATTCTACGTTGAGACATTTCTGTTGAACCGCAATGAGCGCTGAAGATAACACAACGTTCACAACGTATACAGGACAACGGAATGCAGTTCTTATGAACATAGCAAATTCTTAGTGCACATTGCGGTTATATGTCAACATCCTGTATTGTCAAAAACTATAATGCCATAAAGTAGAATTAATTCATTTCATAATTTGATAATTAAAATACGCAAGAAGGATCAATACGTTAAAGTGGAAAATGTCATTTTTTCCACTTTTTTAATTTTTTTCCGAATTAAAAAGACATAGTTTTCTAGTTGTTTGCAGTGTGCAACAGGTTGAATTTCAATATATAATAAAGGTGCCTTGTAGATTTAAATCGAGATAGAATTTGTTTTTTCAAAAAAAAATCAATTTTCTTTGTCACAAAATTAGAGTGTTCAGTTATACATATGGAAATTGATAACTAGGAAGATGAACGCGATCAAGAAAAACGCATCCGATAATCAAATAAAACGGATACCAACGATACAAGATAATTTTGGTTTGACCAAAACTGAATTTAACGTCTATGTACAACGACTCTCGTTAGGAGACGAGTCACTTTTTACCAAAGTTTTTCGAACGCATTTTCATGATAGTGTCGCGTATTTAAGGTTAAAATTTAAGATCAGTCAAGAAAAGGCATATGATGTCTGTATGGACACCATGCTTGATTTCCGTAGAAAATTGGTAGAAGGGAAAATTCAATATGGCAACTTGCGCTATCTTTTTACACGAATGGCACTCAATAATTACATCGATGGTATTCGAAAGATTCAAAAAACTGAAAAAGCCATTGAGATTTTTATGAGCGATAATAATTGCGATTATCCGGATAAACAGTTGTTTTTTGACATAATTGACCAAACACTGGAAGCACAAGACGGAGATTCCAAAAAGATTATTGAGGATCTTTTTTACATTGGTAAGCATGTCAATCAACTGGCTGATGAATCCGGTGTCTCTAATGCTACCATGCGAAAACGTAAGCAACGTGTGATTGACAAAATGAAAAACACATTTTTTGACATTCTTAAAAGCGGCAAATCATAATGAATTCAAATTCTAACGAACATAATGACGATTTCAAATCTGCGGATGAGGCTTTTGAATATCTGGTACAACAGCGATTGGATGAAAAAAGGAGAAAAGAATGGACCGAAGCCTTAAACACACCTGAACCGGCAGAATCGCGCAAGAAAAAAGGAAACAGGACCTTATATCTTAGAATCGCTTCCATTGCTGCTGGCGTATTGATGATTTTTGGTGCGACCTGGATATTTAACCAATCCTCAATGAACAATGACCTCATAGCACAATCCTATATCAATGCGGTCAAGTTTAATACTGAATATGAAGGAGCATCACGATCTGTAGACGATAAAGTAGTCCTGGATGACCTGCCAGAAAAAGTAAAAGAAAAACTTTCGATAGCTCTGCAAAATGAAGATTATCATCAACTTCTTGGCATCTATAGAAGTCAGGAAAGACAAACGGAATTACCGATAAAGGATAAATATTATTTCGCGATTAGTTTATTGAGAATAGAAAAAGAAGATTCTTTTAAAGCTATTCGACTATTAAATGAAGTGATTTCAAACAGCAAAATACTTGAAGTAGAAGCGCTATACTTCAGAGGTCTTGCCCATTTGAAAACAGAAAATTATGTCGAAGCAGAAATAGACTTTAACTCTATTTTGAAAAAATCAGACTATCAAAGAGATAACATTACCAACATTTTAACTAAGATTAATAACAATAGATAAATGAAAAAGCATACAATCACCCTTTTAATTCTTGTACTAATCACAAGCTTTAGCCTTGCTCAAGTCACCGTTACCAGCTTATCTAATGGTACCTATGCATATTCAACTCCATATAGCGAAGACGATTTAGAATTTTATTTATTTGGAGATGGTTATCATACCTTTAGACATAACCCCACGCATCAATACAAGGACAATGGAATTCCAGCATTGCCAGTATTGTATCATAGTTTCCCTTACGACGACGACGAACCAGAGGAAGAAGCTCTAGGTACGATTACAAATGGTGTATCTAATCCGAACAATCCAGCTGTGTTAATGGAAAATAAAATTCAATTGAAAAGAAGTTGGAATTTGGTCCATAATCGTCAGAACTTCTTCTTATTAATGTTCGAAAATACAACCACAAGTACAATCGCCTCGGGCTGTGTAGAATTTCATTTCCAAAATGATATGAGTGATGTAATAGAAAATAAAATATTAGATGACTATAACAACGGCTGGGTGACCAGTCGAGTGTTGCAACCCTCTGAATACAGCAATTACGATCAAAAATACAAGTGGAATTTTGCTAATCTGCAACCCGACGAACAACGGTTTGTGTATATTCCGGTGCGGTGTCTGGGGGATATCTCAGAATTTGTGAATACCCTGGCAGTGATGAAAGAAGGCAATTGTTCTGCGCCTATAGAAATGAACTCAAAAGGGGATGGCAATAACGATGATGTGTCCGATAGTAATTATTATACACTTTCGTCCATGGTAGCCACGACTCCGCATGATCCCAACTGTATTGTAACGGAAACGACTTGTATTTCTCCTTATCTCGAAACACAGCCCGTCGTGTATAGAATTTATTTCCAAAATGAGGGGACTAGCGTAGCCGTGAATGTACGACTTGATTTTTTCGTAACACCAGGGATTAATGCAGTCAAACTAGTCGAAGCAAGTGATAATTGTATTCTCACCTGGACTCCTGCATCGGCCGAAATGGAAATGGTTGATCCTTCATTAATTACGGTGAATTTTAATGCCATGTATTTGCCAGGGATGAACCAACCCAATCCACCGCTATATGAAGAGACGATAGGATGGGTAGATATCGAAGTATGCTACAATATTAATTCGTTTCAGCCTTTGGGTACATCATGTGCGGATTCATATGTGGATATTTATTTTGACAATGAACCTCCAGTTACTGCGAATCATTCCGTCTGTCAGGATAATGCATGTAATCCAGCTTCCAACGAACAAGTTGGCGGCCATTCTTTTGACCTAGGTCCATGCGACTACACTGGAGGCCCGATACAATACTATCCTCCCAATTCTAATCAAGAAAATCTCCAGGCAATAATTGAATACGATCGGCAAGGAGCAGATTTCGAAAAAATGGAAAATGAGGACTTCCAAAATTCCAGATCTTCCATCAATGTAATTCCAAATCCGGTTGCAGATGTGGCGCGTGTGGAAGTGCCCAAATCTCTGCTAGGGGGACAATTGAGTATTTATGATATCAATGGCAGAACTGTATTCTCCCAAATGATTATGAATGAAACCTCAACGGTGGATCTGTCACAATTAATGAAAGGAGTTTATTATATTTCGGTTGTAAATGAGACCAAAGTATACACAAACACCTTTGTTAAATTATAATGCAGAATATTTTTCTCTTACTAAAAAGACCGGCAATTAGATTTATTCTGATTGCCGGTTTTATTTTATCACCAGTACTATGTGAAGGGCAAGATTCTACAGCTTTTTTCTATTTGGAGTTGGCAAAGGCAAACTATAAAAATAAGGAATATTCAAAAGCCAATTCCAATTTTATTACCGCTAAAAACATGTTTGCCGATAGCCTGAATTGGTCTGATTGGTACTCCTCATATAGTGGAATTAGAAAAATAGGAAATTCAACAAAAGACAGAACGATTACTGTTGACTCTTTAGAAAAGTACATAAACGAATTGCCGAAGGAAGAACATTTAATCAGAAGCAAAAGTCGAGTTGGCAGAGCTTATAATCTGGTAAGAATTGGTCAGGTACACGATGCACTTACAGATTATAAAATATCATACTCCATTCTTTCGGAAGAAATTCCGAAAGATACGCTTAGAAGAATGCGGGCGTTGCGGTACATTTCGAATTGTTACAGCAGACTGGGAGATCATGTTTCTTCGTTGAAAGCGATAGACAAAGGAATAGAATTCGCCGAAGCCAGTAACAATGAAAGCGAACTTTGCAAGTTGTTGCTCATAAAGGGAAATTCGCTTTCACATAATGAAGAGATGCAAAAATCGATTACGGTTTTTAAAGAATCTCAAAAATTATGTGGTACAGATGTTCTTAAACATTGTCTGATTGCGCATGCTTTCCTACAGCTCAACCAATTGGATAGCGCTTCGATTTATTTGAATCATGCTGAATCCTTACTAGAAGAAGGTAATTCTAGCGATTATGAACGGGATATACTTCTGGAGTACAAGTCGGACTACCTCTCTGAGGTCAAAAAATATGATGAGGCTTTAGAGATTAAGAAAGCGTTATTGCAAAGAAGGTCCAAAGACAACCTTCGAAGCTATATCAAGCAGCTTGTTCTAATGGCGCAGATTGAAGAAAAAGCGGGACGAAAGGAAGATATGATAAGAAATGCGCATAAAGCATTAGTCATAAATTATAATGAACTTGATTCTAATGATATCTTTCAACTACCCGAATTGCAAGATGAATTACCCGATATATTTATCATCGAAGCACTTTATTTAAAGGCCAACTATTTCAAGGAACGATTTGAGAAGGATAGTACTCAACTGAGTTCTAAAGAAGCTTCGGTAAAATGCAATGAACTTTTGCTGGCATATTTTGATCGATTAAAATCTACATATGACTCTAATTCATCAATGTATAGAATTGGCAATCATACCAGAGACTATTACAATGAAATAGTGGATTTTAGCTGCAACAGATATCTGAAAAACAAAGATGACATAGATCTTCAAAATGCGTTTTCTTTTGCTCAAAAAGCGAATGCGTATGTTTTGAAAAACGCCATCTCTGAAAGACAAGCACTGGAATTATATGGCTTGTCACAAGATAGTATCGACTTGTACACCAAATTGCAGCAAAAAGCGAATACCGGGGATGAAGCAGCGGATATCTTAAATTTTGAGAAATTTCAATCTGTAATCGGTCAAAAAATAGGCTACTTCAATAGGGGTGACCACAATGATGTGCTTTCCCTGGAAGAAGTTCAAAAGGCTTTAAAGGAAGGAGAACTGGTATTGAAATATTATTATTTTAAGAATCAGGTTATAGCCTTCAAGGTATCCAAAACTAAAGTAGAGATTGAAAAGAAAGAATGCTCTTTTGATCTTGATTCATTAATTGACAGAAACCAGTATTTGATTTCGGATCCAGATAATTGGAATGAAGATGAATACAAGGTCGTGGCAAATCAGCTCTATACATTTCTACTGGGAAATACTTTGGATGATTCTAAAGACAAAAAGATCAACCATTTGATCATTATTCCTGACGGTCCTATTAAAAAGGTATCATTTAGTTCGCTGGTTCAAAATCATGCTATTGACTTTATACGACCTTCTGACTATCTCATCCATGATTATGAGATTAGCTATCTGTATTACATGGCGCAGTTAAAAACTGGAAAAAGAGACCAGCAAAAGCCGGATAAAAGGTTTATTAGTATTGGGATCGAGTATAAAGATGACTATTTAAAAGAGTTGATAGGCAACTATCAAGAGCAATTTGGGGCGCAGGATGTTTCCAGGGGGGATGTTTTGCCACCCTTGGAATATGCAGATGACGAAGCAGAGAAAGTAGCTGATATATTCAATGGAGAGGTAATTACCAATGCGGCTGTGACAAAAGATAAGGTGCAGCAATTAATTAAAAACTACAATATCGTACACATTTCCGCTCATGCCTTTGTCGATATGGACAACTATATGCAGTCGTATTTGGCATTTTACAAGGATAAATTTGATGAATACCGCTTAGCCTACAAAGATATTCTGAAGCTGGGATTAAATTCAGATTTTGTTGTGCTGAGCGCTTGTCAAACTGCGTACGGACAAGATTTTACGGGCGAAAGCCTGATGAGTCTTTCCAGAGCATTTATTCAAAGCGGCTGTTCTGCATCCATGAGTTCATATTGGAATGCTTCGGATAAGTCAACTATGGATCTTATGGAATTATTCTATAAAGAATTAAAACAAGGACATTCTAAATCCAAATCGCTGAAAAACGCTCAACTAGAATATTTGAAAAATGATCTTATCAGTTTGCCTTCAACTCGTACGCCTTACTATTGGAGCGGTTGGGCTGTTTATGGCAAAAATGCAAGTGTTTATAAAAAAGAAATATATTCTGGTCCTTTTAGGTTTGTGATTTTGGGGTTTGTCATTCTTCTTTTTGGTGCGATTTTTTTTGCATGGATAAAGAAAAAATGAAATCAAATAGTAGTCATATAGTAGCAATTAATCTATAAGATGCCACGAACATTTCTCTAGTTTTGATATTTATACCTTAAGTTGCTATATTTGAATTTCAATTTTTTGTCATATGAATGTTTTAGATACTGTCAGAGTAATAATTTATAGATTTCATGAAAAGGGCTTGGAAATATTTCTTGTGAATTCAGATCTTGAGAATGATCCTGACATTTGGAAGCTTCCCAAAGGCAATATAAATGCGGCAACAAATAGTTCTTACAAGGATTCGATCCAATTGGAATCTCAGCAAGACGGTGAAGGCCGGGAGGTGAAAACATTGGCTGTAGAGGGTGAGTGGCACGATATTCCTTCGCTTAGAGGAATGCTTAGACATGATGTGAAGTTAGTCAAGTCCAAGCTACTGGAAGTTGCTCCTGAAATGGAAAAAGGGGGATTTTTCGCTGTAAAAGAAGCTTTCAAGAAGGTAATGCCAGAAGAATATAAAGCCTTAAAAGAGTTAAAAAGCATTTTAAGAGACAGAAACTTGACAAAGTACATTTAATGATCTACTTTTACATTCTGTTCTTAAAGTAAAATTTAAAACTTCTTGAACAGAGCGGTAAGCAATAATCAATTTTTATTAAAATTGAATTTCGAATTACAGCTAATTACATATTCGAATTTATTTTAATATGTCCCAATTTTAATTTACTTTAGCGCTGCTATTGACAGTAGTTGACATTTTGGAGTTTTTTGCGAAAAAATGCAGTGCAGAGACAACGAAAAATGTGTCTCATACGTATAGTAATTAATTATAATCACATTTATAAATACCCACACGCATGAACATTTTTATTAATAGTTTAAAAGATTTCTTTAGATCGATATTTACGCGATCAAAGAAGGTCGTTAAGCTTCCCCATAATGAGGAAGAATACGACGGCTGGCTCGGAGTGTAAGATAATTTCTTATTCTCCGATTTACATATTGTCACTCCCCATCCATTCTTTATTAGATGAGTTCCATTCTATAAATTGCTTAAGTGAGGCTCAATCTAATAAAGAATGAGAGTATTTTTTGCCTTTGTTTTATTGTAACATTCCGATAAAATCAATATTACTTGCCTATAGTTTCCAGACGAAACAGATTTTACTTTTATTTTCTACTCCTTTATATCTTTGACTTTAATTCGGCGTAATTTTTATCGGATCACTTCATATAAGTCATCATTCCTCAGTATTCGCCGTTAGTCTTATATTTTTTGTCAAGTATGTACTACTTTCACTATAAGTAAGCTCCGTATTCTACATGTGAATTTTTAAAAAAGTAGGCTTATTTAGAAAAAATGGGGAGTATAGAAAAAAAGTATCCTCGAATCCCCAACCCTTTACTCAAAAAAACCAGTCTTGTAAAATATAACATGATTGGATATAATTCACAGAAAGAAAGAGCATTTTTTAATACCCTTTGAAATACCTGTTTTTTGTCAGGAAAAGATACATACAAGCGATTAATAGAAGGATGCAAAGCCAATGATAGGCGTTGTCAGGAAGAACTGTATCGGACTTTTTTCGATAAGATGCTAGCCATGTGCCGGCGTTATACTCGGGATGAAGATCAACAGATTACGATCATTAATGATGGGTTTTTGAAGGTCTTTAAAAAGATTGATACGTTCAATGGGGAGGGATCATTTGAAGGATGGGTGCGTCGATTGGTATTTACTAGTCTATCCGATTTTTTCCGAAAAGAAAATAAGTATTTGAAGTTTATGATTTTTGATACTCCTGATTCTGAGTTGAAAAGCGAACCGGAAGAAACGCTGTATTATCAGGATATTATCAGCTTGATTGAGCGACTTCCCGAAAAGACGAAAGAGGTATTTCATAAGTATGCCATCGAAGGATACACACATAAAGATATAGGCAAAGAACTGAGTATCAGTGAGGGAACATCCAAATGGCACTTAAGTGAAGCGCGTAAAAAGCTTCAACAAATTTTGAAAGCAAGAAAGATATACAACAGCAATGTCAGATAAAAAAAATATATCAATACAGGATCGCGGGTGGAACGAGATGCGTGCAATATTGGATAAAGAATTGCCCGAAAAGAAGCGAAAGCGAAGATTTGGTTTTTGGATTTTTCTTTGGGGTGCAGCCGTGATGGCATCCATCCTTTTGATGTTCAATATATTGTCGCAACCGAAGGAGCAAATGGTGGCATCTGTGGAAGCATCCACCACCGAAATAGAAAAATCTGGAACTATTTCTAACACTTCTCAAAAACAAGAAATTTCTCCAGAATCCGAAGAATCCAATTCAAAACCTATTCAAACGATCCAAAAGGTGCCTGAATCTGTAACTACAACCACGAATCGCGTAGAAGGGTATCATAAAATAGCCAATGAAAACCCAAGTAAAATCAATGAATCCAATTCAACCTCAACCCAGGTTGCAAAGGCACAAGCGCAGAACCGCAAACAAGAGGCTTTTGAATTAATAAAAAATCCTTCTAATGTTAGCGTTGTACAACAGAAAACTTTAGCAGCCGATGTAAGTACGGCAGAATCCAATGCTCTTGAAATTGAATTAAAAAATGTTGAGATCCGAGAGAAAACTGTAGTTCCGAATTTAGGACCTGTAAAATCCAATGAGCGCACAAAACCGAAGAGAGACTTACTTATTCCTTTTATGACAATTCCTTTCGAAAAAACAAAGAATATTGATTCGGAGAAGATTTTCGCTACTCTGGATAAGCCTTTTATTAAGATTACTCGGAATAACTATTTTACACCATATGCTTTCACTGCAGGTAGTTTTCAGCCCAATATATCTGGTTTGGGGTATGGAATGGGAGCTGGAATAAGCTATGGCAATGCGAATTCATCTTTTTATTTTGAATTAGCTTACTTCAAAACTTCAATGAATAATAGCTCAGACGAATCTGATCTGCGTGAGCTTATTCCGGCAATAGAGGATGATGGAATGATTAATTCCGATCAAGGTTCCTTTGAGGGTGGTGAAACAGAAAATTTACCGGAAGCCAATAACATCCCAGCGTTTAGTGTCCCGAATTTATCCAAAATAACTGCAAGTGCGGACGAATTTAAATTTGATTTTGGGATTAGAAAACAGCTGTTCAGAAATTTAAGCTTGGATGTTGGAATTGCATATTCTCGGATAATCAGAGTAACAAATCAAAGAGCTCAAGTTGAAATAGTTGAACCTCTTACCAGTCAAAGTTCATTTTACAACCTCACTAAATCTCAATTTGAAGATTTTGGCGCATATTCCAACTATGATTTTATTCCTCATTTCGGTTTGGATTACAGAGTGTCTTCAACTATTTCTCTAAATTTTAATTTCAATTATGGCTTGATAAACCTTATCCGAAATGAAGACTTTGAAGAGTTTACCCAACTCAACGAAGAAGATGCTTTGTTTAGAAGAAATGTAGGTTTGAAAATAAGGTATGAATTCTAATGGGTAACTAGACCCTAATAAATTGTCTTCTAAGTCCTGATTACGCAAAAGCAAGACACACTACCATTTAAAGAAAGGTAAGCAAAATTTAATGCTAAGAATGCAACATTTGCTGTCGATTTAGTAGAATCTCTTCAGATTCTTCCCGATCCGGATCAGGAACACAACAATCTACCGGACAAACAGCCGCACATTGAGGCTCTTCGTGGAATCCCACACATTCTGTACACTTATCGGGTACAATGAAGTAATAATCTTCCATCACAGGCAGTTGAGGATCATTAACCCCCACTTCAACATCTGTCTCTAATGTATATTTTCCGGTGAGTGCAGTTCCCTCCGCCATGGTCCATTCCAGTCCTCCTTCATATATTGCATTATTCGGACATTCCGGCTCACAGGCTCCGCAGTTGATACATTCGTCGGTGATAATTATTGCCATGGCATTTAATGTTTTTTAATCTTAGTAACCCTAACACAAGAGGTTACGGTTTAGTTTCTAAATGCAAAGGTAAATTGTAGGTCTGAGAGATGGCGAATAAATGAATAGAAAGATTTATAAAGATTATTAAAGAATATTATAATTGAGAAGAGGTTTGAGTGATTGAAGATTAAAGAGATTGGGAAGATAGAAGAGATTGAAGATTTGAAAGAATGGAGAGATTTGAAATTTATCAGTACTATAATTTATGCAGGATCATTGCTTAATCATTAGTCGCGATAATAAAAAGCTCATTTCCCATTCTGGGACCAATTGAG
>JBCCVV010000134.1:0-18126 GCA_039194925.1 Bacteroidota bacterium | reverse complement strand
GTTTACCCGCCACACGCTTTACGTTTAACATAGATTATGAAACTCCGGACGAAATAGAAATCAGTAAAATTGAATTTGATCTGGAATGGTCAGGTGGTGACTCAGATGAAGCGGAGACCTCTTCCTTTACAAACATGGGTACCCACATCGAATACAGTTGGTGTTATCGTTTTGGAGATGAAGAATGGGTGGAAATAACTCACAGATTAGTCACAGCCAATGATACCAAAAGCAATCCATCGGTTGTCAGAATTGATAAACCCGATGGAGCAAATTGATTTCAATGTCTAACCTGAAGCCATATCCTTCAGGGCAGCAACAAATACATCCAGTTCTTCCGTTGTGGTAAAAACATTGGGGGTAATCCTACACCCTTGCACATTCGCATAGTCTATTGCTACCGTAAAAATCTTGTATTCTTCCAGCAAACGAACTTCCAGATCTTTTGGCTTTATGGTTTGGATTCCGACATTGGCAATGGCACATGAGCGGGTCGAATCGCGCGGAGTGTTTACAATGATATTTTTATAATCCCGCACCTTTGATGTCCAATATTCCTGAAGATATCTTAATCGAGCTTCTTTTCGTTCAGCACCCAATATATTATAATAGTCGATGGCATTCTCAATGGATAGGTCGTGATAAACGGGAATCGTTCCCGTATGATTTAACCTGGAAATATCTCCCGGCGCTCTATGATATTCTGCCAGTAAAGGCCAAAGGGTATCAATATGTTCATCCTTGACATACAACAAACCTGTGCCAAGAGGTACGGCCAACCACTTATGAAGGCTGGAGCCATAATAATCACATTCCAAATCATTGATGTCGAATTGAAAATGACCTACACAGTGGGCACCGTCTACCATCACCTGCACCCCTCGTTCATGCGCCATACGGCATATCTTTTGGATGGGTAATATGTGCCCGGTAATGTTGATCATATGGCATACCATTAGCAATTTGGTTTTGGGGGTAATGGCATTGGCATACAATTGGACAATCTCCTCATCGGAGGTAGGATGATTGGGTACAGAGATTACCTTATTTACTGTACCGAAACGTTTGCTGACCTGATCAAACATGACCTTCATTGCTCCATAGTCCTGCTTGGCAAACACTGCTTCATCTCCTTCTTTCCAATCCATTCCCTTGATGACCATATCTAGAGATTCGGTCGTATTTCGCGTGATGATTACATTTTTTGCTGTACTTCCTATTACATTAGCTACCTTTTCTGTGACCCGTTTCTTATTGTCCCACTGTACCGTTCGCATGTAAAAAGCTCCTTCTCGATTCACTATTTTGATGTGCTCCATCAAAGCGTTTAAGGTAGGTTGAGGTATAATATTGTAGTACCCGCTTTCGAGATTGATATAATCTGGTTTCAACTCATAGTCACTGCGTACTTTTAGCCAAAAATCATCTTCGTTTGAAAGGTCTTTTGGAGAACGTCCGTCATATTCTTTTAACAATGATGACAGGTTGTTTGCAATCATAGGAGCAGATAATGCAGCTACGCCTAGTTGTTTAATGAAGTCCCTTTTTTTCATGCTCTCAAAGTTGAAGTAAACTTTTGAAGCAATTAAAGTACGATTTTATATTGACTGATAAAAAGAGTTGTATAGGTGCCAGAAGTTTAAATGGGATTTTAATGATATTAAAAAAATAATTCTTCACAACGGATAAAAATTGTTCGTACGAACTTAAGTCTTTGATAAAAACCTCCACTTTTACCGAGATCCCAATTGCATTGGCATTTCCAGACAAAAAGAGGTTGGCAATTCACACGTAAGAATATTTTTCATCCAGTAAAAACTATAATTTGCGGGAGGAGTTTCAAATCATAGTTGATATAAACCAACATTTCACCCATGATACCGACCCCATCACAGTCCCTGACAATACACATACAAAATCATTAAGAACCGTACTTCAAAGTGAGGAAGCCAAAAAGATAAAGCAGGATCTTCAACAAGCCCGTAAAAAATACGAACATAATAAAAGTAGTTTTGGATGGATGCAGATTGCTGCAAGCATCATTTTTATCTTTATGTTGGGTACCGCTGTATATTTTTTCATGTGCCAGGATAAAGAGAATTTATACGCCAAATTCTATGATCCTGCCGATTTACCATCCATTATTTCCAGAAGTAGTAGCGATGCAACTATAGAACAGGCAGTGATTGCATTTCAAAATCAAAATTTTGTGGAATCGTTAACATTTATGGATCAGATTAAGGATACACTCGTACAGAAAGAGATTCCCTATTTACTGTATTACGGAATGGCATCTTTGGAAAATGGAGACATTACCGAGGCCCTCGCCAAATTTGATGCGGTAATTAATTCCAAATCTATTGATCGGTCGAAGGGGTATTGGTTCAAAGCATTAGTGTATTTGAAAATTGGTGACATGGAAAAAGCAACTGGTGCATTGAAGGAAATTTTAGACCATCGAGATTCTTTTAATCATAAAAAAGCCAGGGAATTGCTTAACGACATAGAAGACTAATTCGGTTAGCCAGGAACCCTTAATGGGCTTTGAGCCCACTAAGGGTTTCACTATTGCTTGATAAACTTTTCAACTGCAATCCATTTACCCTTCTTGACCCTTGCCAAATACATCCCTTTTGGTAGATGATTGCAATTCAATTGAGTCCCGCTATTTTGCTTCAATAGTACCGCACCGCTAAATGACAAGACTTCAACTTCACTATCTATTGCATGATCCTCCAAGAATAAATACTGATCAACAACATTGTTTTTTAAGATTTCTTGATCGTTTGCTTCATCCTCTGAAGTAGATACAAAACACAAATTCAAGACCTCCTCTTCCGAATTACAGCCTTCTTCATTGCTGTCTATGTTTACTGTGACAGTCTCGTTTTCTAGCAAAAACTCGCAAAAATTTGTAGTGTTGCATTGTGTTAAAAATGAATTAGAGACCATCTCTACATGATGGAGAACATTAAAGTCTAGTTGTGATAAGGGGGTAAGACTTGACATTGCTGAGTTGGTAATGGACAAGCTATCACCCACGTATACCAGATTGGAAAGATTATTAAAACTCAGAGAGTCCACTTCATTTAAAAACAAAGACTCGTTTACACGTTCCAGGCGTTGAAATACCTCTGTAGATGTAGCGGTATGATTTTCATTTGTGAACCTCAGTACTCCACCGACTTCTCGAAGATTACGTAACCCCTCATAGGAAACAAGACCATCACGTAGAGAAATATTTACATCGCCATCCACTGATCTCAAAAGTACAAAAGACCTTAGAGACTTTGATTGTGGGAATTTCATAGTTAGGTTTCCACCAATTGTTCGCAATCCCCAAAACATCGCTATTGTATCAATAGGATTGTTTAAAATATATTCAACAGAGCCCGATATATTTTCAAGAGTCCAAAATGTAGCCACTTCTTCTAATTGTTCATTCCCTTCTATGTGCAATGAACCATTTAAATAATCTAAAGAAGAAAAGTTGGATACGTTTCTAAGCATTGCATTATCAACAATTTCAATATTGCCGGTCATTTCTTTATTTCGAAAGAGTAATTCTGCCGATTCTAAAAGCGGATTATTTGATACGATAATACTTTGGCCATCCAACACATTACTGTTAATAGGGTCCGCTAAAAGATAACTTAACGAATCATTATTGGTAATAAAGAAGCCCGGCATACTAGAATTGCTTGAAATAATATTTCCGGCTTCAAATACTATACTATCCAGCATTTGGCATTCGTCTGCACGAAAAGTACCTACCCTGACATTATTGATCTCAAGACTTCCCTCTTGTGCCGTACGAATGAATGCCAGATCACCCATTATGGTATCTATGCTAGCCACAAAAGGTGCAAGCGTGGGCTGATGAGTGGATTCTTCAATGATCAAATCGCCTTCAATATAGTTGACGCTTTGAATTTTGCTTAGGTCAAGTTCCTCCTGACTTTCTATTCGCAATCCACCACTGACTTGATTACAGTCTGGCCAATCTCGTACCAAGGATAAAACATCCGCTTGGCTACTGATTAATAGTTCACCTTCCGGGCATTGTTTTCCAATTTCTATTGGATAGGTCATGGAATTCAAAACTTCATCATTATCTATAAGCTCAACAAAGATATTCACAACAGAAGCTTCTTGAATTTCTGAAATCAAATTTGCGGTTATAACTATGTTTCTGTAACCATCATTAGACCCTATGGATTGATCTCTTTTTGCAGGACTAATTAGCAAGGTATTTTCTTCAACGACTAGTCCAAGGCTATCTTCACTATATAAAATGTTGAGCGTTGACAAGTCCATTTCATCCGGCCAATGATATTTTAACAGTAAGTCAGTCTCTTCATTTTCCGGTGCAGGATATGAAAGAATTAGATCTACGGGCAACCCTCTGTTTTGCCATTTAATAAAATTGCCTTTAGTAGAGTTGACAAGATTAAGCTCCGTATCTTTGGGTACTGCTATAGAGATACTATCATTCATTTCCGCAATGTCTTCTACATTGTGAACGGAGACAGCAAATTGACTAACATCCGGAAGCGTTTCATTAGAGTCTTTTGGAACTAACTTTAGTAAGAAAGATTGATTCGTTAAAGGAGAAATTTCTTCTAGTTGAATTCGTAGTTCACCACTTTCTAAATCTGTATACGGAAGCTCAGATACAGCTATTTCAAAAAGGCTTTCCGGATAAAAGAATGATAACTCAGAACTTGCACTGAGAGTACTATTATTTTCGATGGCGACTAAAAAATTAAGTGTATCTGCGTTTTCTTTTGAAAGTGGAAATATGGATGCTCCAAAATCCACTGCATTTGAGGTTGGCGAAAGGCAAAAACGCAAGGAATCGGTATTTCCTACTCCACAAAACTCAGTTATTGCCTTGTCTTGAAATAATTGGTAATACTCCGGCAATTTTTGGTAAAGTTCTGTCGTCAACAATCCCTGAGTGGTTGTAACAAGATTTACTTTATCAGGCCCTAGAAAGATAAATGATTCCTGACCTAACTCATCTGTGATTTTAAATAGAAATACCTTATTACTCGAATTGGCCTTGCATTCCTCATTTTCAAAATTTGTATTAAGGGTATATTGAAGAGTATTCGTACTATCTGTCGTTGCCCGATGCAAAAGAATTTCTCGCGACCTTTCTCCCAATGATACTAAATCAACATGGCCATCTCCATCAAAATCTCCAACATCAAACGTATTTCTTATTCCATCCCCTCCATTTGAGATAAGTTCTACAGGCGGATTAAATGTATTGGCAAAATCAATGCTTTCCACAAAGTAGATTTTATTATCTTCTGTATTGGCTATATAATCCAGATCTCCATCGAGGTCAAAATCTCTCATTTTCACAGATAACAATTCATCGAATGCCGGAAATGCTACGGTAATAGGAGGAAGAAGTCCTGAAGAAGTATTTTTTAATAGCGTTACAGAAATGGGAAAATTATTCATTAACACAACATCCAGAAATCCATTTTCATCGATGTCAATTAGATCAATTCTTTGAAATCTGGTATCCGATATTTGCTGAGAAGATGAAAAAGAACCAAGACCATCCAGGTTTTCGTAAAAGGCTGTTCTCCCCGTTTGAGGTGTAGCACCTATAATGTCAATATCGCCATCGTTATCATAGTCGCCCAGCTTGAAATCTCCAGTAAATATGTCTCCTTGAATATCAATTGCATCAGAAAAAGTTCCTTGCCCATCTTCATTTCTATACCATTCATACCGAGAACTTCTTCGAATTACAATGTCGGTATCGCCATCCCCATCAATATCTGCATAATCTGAAGAACTGGTTCCTGAACCTCCCACAGACGCAAAAAATTCAAATTCTTCCGGTACATCGGTACCCAGAAAAACAGAAGCACCTCCACCACTGCTGACAAGATCCAAGTTGCCATCCATATTGAAATCGAAAAGTTTTCCTCTACCGTTGAATCCTTTATAAGGTAAATATTGCCCTGTAGTATGGTCATACGGCAACCAACCTGAATTCAAAACGATATCAAGGTCTTGATCCCCATCAAAGTCAAAAAAATCTGTGAATACCACGTTTTCGGGAAATCTAATGATTACATCTTCAAACAAAGTAAACGCATTATCAGCATTGTTATAGGAAACACTGACTTGATCATCTCTACCCTGAACCTTATCATCTAATCCATCTCCATCGATGTCAAATGCATAAGCAGCTAACAATTGGCCGTTGGATCCGCTCGAAAATCCAGTGATATCATATGATTCTGCCTCAGGATTATAAATTAAAGTTCCGTTCCTCGCATAGATATCGGCGTAATCATCTCCATTAAAATCTGCGAGATGGATATCCAAAGGATCAACATCACTAACCAATACCTGGCTAGCTTCAAAACCGCCATTTATTCTTCCCAATCGAACTCTAATTTCAGTATTGATTGTGGACCCGGTGCAAACATCGGTTAGCCCATCTCCATTGATATCTCCAATATCAAGACTTGTAATACCAAATACCGCTTGAGATCCACTGCGTATAAAACCATCCTCTTCGTTATAAAATATAGAGAATCCATTACCTACAATTCCGGTAAGCGAAATAAAGTCTAATCTATTATCATGATTGGCGTCAAGCACCTCCAGAAATTCGGTATTCCCAAGATCTTCGAATATCAATTCTTCTTCAAATACGCTATTTTGATTGTAATAGATGTAAATCTTATCATCAGATAATACTACAACATCATCGTCGCCATCTCCATCAAAATCTCCGCATGCCAAGTCCCCTGGACTATCAATGCTTGGGAATAACGCCGCAAATCTAAACTTCCCTTGTCCATCTGTATTTCTATACCAGCCTCTATTGGTGACTACATCCAGATCACCATCCATATCCAAATCCGATAATTCAACATCGAAGCCACTTGAACCGCTTGATAGTATTGAACTTTTATGATAGACTAATTTACCATCATCATTCCGAAGCCAAATGAGTCCATTCACTCTTGAATAAGCCACAAGATCATTGTCACCATCATTATCCAGATCTCCATGTTTTAGATCATAGAGATGGGAAAAATCCGGAGGATCATAATATAAGACTTGCGAATTAAAATAATGCTGTCCTTTACTCTGAATGGTACAAATAAGAAATATGGAAATAATTTGAATCCTGATTATCATGATTATGTTTATTGCTGAACGAAAGGTACTCATTAGCTCGAACTTATAGAAATTTGCCCCTGTTCAGATTATACACAAACGAAACTGCACATTATACTTTACGCATCTTTTCAGTTTAAAAATGCGTCTATAAAATATAGGTTTTTCCACTGCAAGTTATCTTGCTAATGAAGAGATTTAATGATAAATACCTGATTCCTGTCTTAAAGAGGTGAACATCTAAAATTTACGATACACTCCATCCAAATACTGATTTGCCTCCTCCTGATCGAAGGTCAAGGTTTCAGAATTCCAATTCAATGTCTTTCCAGGAAACCTTCCGGCAATGACTCCTAATAAGATCGTCTCTGTCAATCGACCAGCATACGAAAACGGAGCAGTACATTCACCTTTTCCCATACACGCATCTACAAATTGGTGATAGTGCAATTTACTCTCTTCGGCATAATCTCGAACCGGTGCGCCCATCTTGGCAGATTTTTCTATTGCCGTAATTTCAGTGGACATATCTACATACTTACCATCAATGATCAATCGTGGCAATTCCATAAAATGAGGAAGCAGCAATCGTCCGTTTTCACCTACAAACATTGCTCCTTGTTCGGGCAATTTTTCATCCCCGGGCAGGACTAAATTCTCATGTTCGCCAGGAGCACCAATACCGTCATACCACACCCATTTGAAATTTTCAGTGGTATATTTTGTGCCGGGAAATTCGTACGTAACTACATTATTCTCTGGAAATCCAAATCCATTGGGTTCGCGACATTCGGTCTTTATCGTGCGAGGAATATCCAAGTCTAATGCGTTGTAAGGTGTATCAAAAATGTGTACTCCCATATCTCCCAAGGTACCACATCCATAATCCACCAGCTTTCTCCAATTCATAGGATGATATACTCCTTCTTTGTAGGGTCGTTCGGTAGCAGTACCCAACCATAGATTCCAATCCAGATATTCCGGAATCGGATCTCTTCCTTCAGGCACAGCACCATCATACCCCCAGTTTTTTGGAGACCAGGCGCGCACGGTATTTACCCTGCCAATGATCCCGGACTGAATGAGTAACGTAGCCAACTTATAGTCGTAAAAAGAATGCACCTGGATGCCCATTTGAGTGATTAGTTTTTTGTCTTCTGCCATCTTACGCATAGCACGTGCTTCCGATACATGATGCGTCAATGGTTTTTGACAGTAGACAGCCTTATCCATCTCCATTGCCTTCAAGGAAGCAGGAGCATGAGTATGATCGGGAGTGGATACCACCACTGCATCTATCTGGTCGCCCATTTCCTGGTATAAGACTCGATAATCCGCATAGATTTTAGCATTTGGAAATAATTTATGTGCTGCTTTTAAAGCTCTTGAATCTACGTCACACAAGGCAGCTACCTCTACTGCTTCATGAGAAGCCATCGCCCTGAGGTCTTCCATTCCCATTCCCCCTACGCCGATATGCGCTGTTCGGAGTTTTTCTTTTATACCGGTGGATGTTGCTCGTACTGGCAATACTGCTAAACCTGCAGCTGCAATCGCTGAACTTTTTATAAATGTCCGTCTTCTGATTTTTTTCATCCTATGCATAGTTTTAAGTCCTTTTTAAAGTAGTAATTTATTTTTACTTTGAGACGTTTCCTTTTGCCGCAGCGCACGCTAAGAATGGTGCAAAGTACGCAATGTATTAAGTTTTTGCCTTTGTAAACTCTTTGTGTTCCTTTCGGAAAAAATCAACATCCTGTATAGCCAAAAATCTAAGGTGCCAGTGTAGAATTAGTACCTTATTTCTAATTCACATCAAAGCTTCTTAATTTTAATATTCCTAAACCAAATTGGGCTATCGTGGTCTTGCAACCCGATGTATCCTTTTTTGAATTTACCATAATCGGGGAAGTCTTTCCACTTGCCGCTGTTTTTTCGATTATACCAATCTTCTGACCAGGGAACAAAAGAAACAATCTTTTGGCCATTCAACCAATGCTCTACCTTTTCCGGTGTAAAAATAATTTTTGAGCTGTTCCATTCTCCAGCCGGTTTTACAATTTTTTGAGAACTATCAGGCGTATACATGGCGTAATCCGCACCGGTCTTTTGCCATTCCTCCAACGTAGCATTGTTGATCTCTTCCCACTTGAGATCATCTAACAATTGGTATTCAGGACTAACATCATAAGGAGAATTATATCCCTCTTTTGTATGATAAAAAATACCAGTATTGCCGCCTTCCGGCAACTTCCACTCCAACGATAATTCAAAATTGTCAAATTCTTCTGCGGCATATATAATGTCATTGCCTCCTTCAAAGTTTTCCTCTGTTTTTGACTCCGTTGTAAACGTCATTGCACCATCGACAATCGTCCATTGAGCTGGAAGCTTATCTCCATTGTATGCTCTCCATCCATCCATATTGGTGCCATCAAAAAGAGCTATCCATTCACCGCTGACTTCTTTTTTTTGGGTTGTAGGCTCTACTTGGGCATTCGACGTATTTGTAAAAAAAACCAGGTAAGAGGTAATGCTCAGAGCTAGGAAAAAATATTTCATCAAATCAAGTTTTACGTTTTCAATTGAATTAAAACATCTGTTTAAAGTGACTTAACCTTTAAATTTTTCCATCGCACTTTTATTCCGCCACCATCATGTATTTGCAATGCGATTGATCCTTTTCCAGCACCGATTTTTTCGTCATTGATGGTAATCATCTCTACCCCATTGAGCCAGGTTGTAATTTCTGATCCTTCTGCTTTTATCTTCATGGTATTCCACTCTCCCATCTTGAGGGCGTTGTCTTTTTCCGGATCTGGTTGAATAAGCCAGCCTCTGCCATATGACTCATATATTCCCCCAGAATGCTTTCCAGGTGGAGCAACTTCTACTTGCCAGCCACTAACTTTTGTCCCTTCCACGGTAGATCGGAAAAAAATGCCACTATTTCCATCCGCCTCTTGTTTGAAATCAACGTATAATTCAAAATTGTCGTAATAATCTACTGTAGACAAATACCCATACTCCTGATCCGGCCCACTTTCACATACCAATTCTCCATTTTCAACGTACCATTTTTCGGTGCCGTGTTTTTGCCAACCCTCTAGATTTTCACCATTAAATAAGCTTTTATAATCAGATGCTTTTGTCAGACTTTGACTTTGCGTAGTGCCATCGGATATAGTTCCGAATGAAAATAACAAAACAAGAAAAGAGAGCGTTAAGAAGTGTTTCATAATGAAGTAGTAAATGTTTTTAAGAAGTTTTACTCGATTTTAAGGGTCACCGCTCAAGTTATTATCTTTTTTGGAAAAGGCGAAGTAATCCAGACTGATCTTGTGTCGGAATAAAGAAGTGGCTTTTTGCGGAATCGCTTGAATCGTACAATCGTGAAGTCGCTTTTTTTTAGCAAATCTTACCGTTTTAATCCTTGAAATTTAGAAATTCAACATTGTTACACTTTCCACCTACAAATCATTCAACGATACATTTTTTAATTCTACTATAGGACATTCGATATTTGGCTATACGTGACGTTGACTATAAACCACTAAATCGCAAAGACTTCTAAAAATTCACAACGGATATTATGGATACGATCTGTAATCTTGTTACACTTGGAGCACGTTGTGCTGTTCTTAGAGTCCCTGTGTTGAAAATAAAAGAATCTTCAAGAGAATTAAATGACATCCATTCTTTGACCCTAATGGTTAAAGAGTGCAATAAAAAAATCGACAATGCCAAATGTGTACACTAAAACCAAAGAGACTACGATCACCAGAAAACGATAAGCATATAAATTTGCATTTTTAATTCGGGAAGCATAACTGGCCGTGAGATATCCTCCCATTGCTGTCCCTATGGATAATACTGCTCCAATTTTCCAGTCGATCAATCCATTGAAATGAAAAATTCCAATGGACATAATTGTGTATACAACAATGACAAACATTTTCAATGCATTCGCTTTTATAATCGTAAATCCAGAAATCAACACACCTGCCATTAAAAAAACGATTCCCATACCCATCTGAATAAAACCGCCATAAAAACCAACTGGGAAATACGTCAAGATCATTTTCCACACTGGAATGTCTTGAATATCGTTGGTCTCTTTAATCCACCTTTTGGGTTTGATTAAGACAAAGAGAAAAATAACAACTATTAGATATTTGAATATGGCTCTGAATTGTTCGTTGCTCACATTCACTGCCGTTACGATACCAAATAAAGCCCCTGCGCAAACAGTAATCATCAACCACTTACCATTTGAAAGATCCAACTTGCCATTTCTTTTAAAACCAAGCGTGCCAGCTACGCTATTGGCTAGAATATTGACTCGATTGGTACCATTGGCCATATTTGCTGGCAAACCCAATACATCCATTAGTATTGTAAGTGTAATGATAGAACCATACCCTGCAAGCGTATTCATTATTGCGGCAATAAAACCTCCGATAATAGCAATAACATAATGGTACAATTCCAATTCCATCCTAATCCGGAATCTCCTGACATAATTCGACTAAAACACCTCCGGCCGTTTTGGGATGAACAAAGCAGACCAGTTTATTATCTGCTCCTTTTTTTGGTGCATCATTTAATAACGAAAATCCTTCTTTAGCCAATCGCTTCATTTCACTTTGGATATCTGTGACCGCATAGGCAATATGATGAATTCCGGGACCTTTTTTAGCCAAAAATTTGCTGATCGGACCATCTTCTCCTATAGGAGCAAGCAATTCGATTTTATTGGGTCCTTGACGGAAAAAAGAGGTTACTACCTTTTCCGATTCTACCGTTTCTCTTTTATACGAAGATACTCCAAGAAGGGACTCATACATTTTTTCTCCCTCTTCCAAGGAATTTACGGCAATACCGATGTGCTCAATTTTCTGCATAAAAAGAATTACATGTGATATCTTAGAGATACTCCAACAGAATAAAAATCTTCCCTTTCACTAGTAATGTAGTTGTAAGAAATAGGAATTCCCGCAATTGTATTTTTACCAATCCTGGCCGAAAGGAAAAGCTCACCACTAAACAGGCCATAAATAGTGCCTCCCTGGCTAAAGCCACCACCGCCAACAAGTGCCTCAGCCGTAAAACCGTCCATGCTAAATATCTTTGTAGTTAGAGAAGTTTTGGCCGTTAAAGCAGTAACTCTTCTTTCGTTGCTGATCACAACCAAAGTTGTTCCGGATGAAGGTGGTGGGATTTGTTCGCTGCTAATCGTCTCTTTATCATTGAAGGACATATATCCCACTTGTGATTGCCATCCAAATCTTTCGGTGAATTGCACCCTTACATCTCCGGTAAAGTACAATCCTTGATCATTCTCCAGATTAATTGCATGTACTCCCATTCCAAACGAAGAGTTTTGGGCCATCAAGCCGCATGAAAGAAAAAGTAAAAAGATAGCTAGTATATTTTTCATTGTTGTTACAGGTTTCGGTTCGAATGTAGACAATAAATCCAATCCCTTTTGCAAATCTAACGAAATACAGCAGTGATCGCCTCTCATGTTTTGCTTTTTTGTCAAGATATGAAAACTTGAATTGGCTTAAAATGTAAAACCCTTGGGAAAATTTTCGTCCCGCATTATTTATTTTTTATCCCAAACGACTGATAATCTGTTGTTTATAATTTAAACTATCGTAGTGATACAATTCAATATTTTTCCATCACGAAGATGGATTAATTCATCACAGGCCTATTTCAAAATTTGGAGTCCACTTAAAATAGGCCATACATTGGGTTCAATCTTCCAGCGCAAATGCTAAGGTAAGATGATAAGGTGTGGTTTAAATCCATTTACAAAGATTTGTTACTAGTGCAAATTTAAGATCAGCCATTATCTCATCCATCGGAATGTATTGTGATAGAATGAATTCAGGTTCAATTATCATTTCAATGCATTTTCAATAAAGCGTTCCCACTAAATACACAAGTTAATTCAAAGTGCCTAAAAACAGATTTGCTATTCAAACTCCCTTTTTCACAACTAAAAAATTTTTATGATGATCAATGAAATTCAAACAAAGATGAACTATTTTTTAATCCCTTTTTTAATGGCTTTTGCACTGATTGCACATGCTCAAGACGATAATATCGAAAGCACATTATTCATGGATTCGTTAGAAGCTACACAACTATCGTACTTTGATAATAATCAAATGTTGTTAGACCTTTTGGAGGAATACGATTATAACTTTGATGGGTCACGTAACAGAAGTAATACCAGCAATGATGGATATACGGATGCCTTATGGCGCGTGCCAATAAAAATTTGGATTACCAGAAGAAGTGATGGTTCAGATGGTTTCGCCATAGACGAGGCATTTGATATAATTGAACAAGTAAATGAACAATACGATGCAGCGGGTACAGGCATTCAATTCTACGCGCTTTGTGATGTTGATTTTATAGATAATGACAACTTTCACGAATTTCCGGATAACGCCACTACGCTAGTATCGTTCATTAATGCCCATAGTACACCTGAGGTAATAGATCTATATTTCGTTAGAGAAATAGATGGTTTTTGGGGTGTTGCTAGACGACCAGATCAAACTCCAAATCTAGCGGCATTGGTTACCAGAACTGCAGATATCTCCATATTTACACATGAACTTGGTCATGTACTCGCTCTATTACATACACATCATCCTGGCCGAGTTGCCGGTGGAACAAATGGGCAAGTAGGTAATTGTTATCAAGAATCTGTTGATAGACAAAAAGGAAATGGATTCCCATGCAACTATGTCGGCCATTTGAAATGTGAAATCAATGGAGATTTTCTTTGCGATACGGAGGCTGATCCTTTTCTGGAAGATAATGCCGTTACCAATTGCGTTTACACAGGGGGTGATGAAGACAATTGGGGTGAAACATGGACCCCTGATCCTACAAATTTTATGTCTAACGGTCCTTTTGCCTGCCTGAGTACGTTTACTCCTATGCAAATCGGTGTAATGATCGACGCAATTCAAAGCAGACTTCCAGGTTCCTATCAACTACCGTCTAATGATTTTGACGTTTACGAACCTGACAATCTAGCACTGAATTCAAATGAAATATTCATGTCGATGCCTCAATACCACACCTTTCACTGGACACCGGATGGAAATGGAGGCTTTGAGGCTTGCGATGTGGACTGGCTCAATTATTCTACCGTAGGTACGTCGGGCAACTTTACCATTCGTACATATGGGCAAGGGTTCTGGCCTACTCCAAATACAATACTTACGGGCTTTGGAGGGAAGACAGATGATGACGCCCATCCGTTCACCGGACTTTCATTTCTCCGACTTTTAAATGTTCCAACCGGACAAGATGGATTTACGATTGAAGTGGAAAACAAAAGTGTCTACCCACACCAGGACTCAAGAGGTCACTATGGAATCGTAATTGAAGATTGTGATGATTGTTGCCCTAATGGACACTTTTACAACATACCTACTTTAAATTCTAATACGGGATCCTACAATTTCGCAGCCCTTACCAGTCAGTATACAGAAGCCATTAGTGAAGATCTCGATGTAGTGGGTGTTGATCTATCCTTTAATAAAAGCATCCCTCGATTTTACTTGATTTCCAACAATGTTTTACCCGCCAACAATTCCACACTAAAAACAAAGATATGTAATGAAGCGGTAGTCCAAATCGACAATAATTCTACTCTTGAAATTGGGGACGACAACACCAATAGAACAGCCCATCTCATCGTAAAAAATAGAAGTACACTGATTCTAAAGTCAGGAAGCACGCTTAAAATCAATAATAACTCTAAACTTATCATAGAATCAGAAGGCATCCTATATATCGAGCCGAATGTGACCATCGAGCTGAATGGAAGCAATGCCATTTTGGAAATAGATGGATATTTAGGATTGGCCAATAATGCTGTTTTTAGCCCTTCCGGTTCCGGACATCTTGTAATGGGAATGCCTTCTTCAGGACCAAAAATTAGCTGTGGAGCAAATTCAGAAATCCTTTTAAAAGGAGCCAACCCAACCGATCTTATTCTTGAAATTAAAGACAACGCTTCCCTACGACCAGAACCCGGATTATCCAATCTCGTGATAGAAGATGGAATGGTCCTGATGGGTGAGAATTCATTTATCTCAACAGCCAATGCAGGTTTCAAATTGGAAGATTTGGATATTAAAGGGTCGACTTCCAATACTACCCATAAAGGTATTTTTGTAAATGGACAATCGAATCATATTCTTAATCGAATTGATCTTCAAGATGGCCTTCACGGAATTACAGCCTATCAATATTGGAACCAAGGGGCATTGTTACAAGCATCAAATCTGGACATCTCAAATTGCGATATAGGCCTCTTGGTCTATGGAAAAGGCACCTTTTTGAATACCTGCAATTTCCATCACAACCGTATCGGATATCAACAAGAATTGGCTACATTCAATAGTAACGCGATTACTTCTGATTTTTCAAACAATGATGAGTATGGAGTATATTTCAATAATACTTCCGGTGATTTACGGGCACAAAGCTGCAAATTTGATCTGAATGGCATTGATGGAATTCGCTTTTCCGGTAATGCAAGTTTTGCTCCTAGTTGTGGTTCTGCTAAAAATAATGGAACGACCGGAATTTATTTGGGTATGAATTCTCGATTGTTTATGGACGACTCGTATGAAAGCCAAGGTGCAAATATGAATGTAGTGGGCAATCCCATCAGTATTCGAGCCGCATTAGCAAAGGATATTTATCTGGATGAAGGCCGAAACGATATTATGTCTCTGCCTTATAATGGTGGTCACAGAGATATCAATGGTACCTTATTAATTTCAAATTCGAGTCCCTATTTCAAACAAGCAGCAGAAAATCACTGGAATAATCGTAGTGTACCCTGTCTTGGTAAACCCCCTGCATATGGTACCGACTATCAGCTTACTGGAGTTACTAGCGTTCCTGTTTACTTTACGGATAACTTTCGACTTTGCCCTCCTGCCATGTGCGCATCTGGCCCTGGCGATGACGGAGGAGATTCCGGGATGAATAAAGCAGCGCTAAATGAAATAACCATCATTAGCACCAAGAATTTCCCGGGAATAGCGCTGGATCAGGCGTTGAATATCGCAATTGGTGAAATGGAGATTATGGATGAACATAAAGATGATCTCAAGGCCCTAAGTTTGTTTTATGAGATCCTCGATTATAACTATAAAGCGCTAAAAACTGAAGAGCTAATCTATTTGGACCTTGCCTACGCTCGAATGCTGACTACCTTTCATCATGCTTGTGCATCTGGTAAGATATCCACGAATCCTACATTTGGCGTATCAGAAAGTAACCATCACCTTCAAATGCTTGTGGCCTGTTCCAAAAAAATGCAACTATTGGTAGATGAAATCGTTGAAACAAATCAATTCTTGATCGATCAGGCTTTGATCTATCATACCTTAGGCAGACATCAACATGCATTAAAGCTATTAGCCAACATCAATACAGATAAATCTCAATCGAATCAAAGTACTCGGCAGAAAGAGATGATTGATTACTATACCTGTATGATTTCCGCTCAAAACGATGCCCTTTCCGGAGATATAGATTTTACAGAATTTGAAGAACGATTCTTACAATGTCAAACAGAAAAAGTGGAAAAGGTAGTTTTAAGTGCCAATGAAAATGCCTCATCTTTCGAATCTTCAGAGATCAATGTGTATCCAAATCCAACCCAAGATGTGTTGAATATTGAAATTCCGATTCGGTCATACGAAAAGGTGAACCTTGAATTATTTGATGTTCAAGGACGGTTAATGATCAATGACAATCCTACGATTATCGAGATGGATCAAACATCCGACTATCAACTTAATATTCGTGATCTACGCGAGGGTGTCTACTTTCTAAGACTGAAAATTGACGAAAAGTATTTTTTCCATAAAGTCATAAAACAATAGCCGATTCTAATGACGGTGGCGGAAGTCGTTGAGATTTCCGTCACTATTTTTATACCACATACTGACTTCAAAAATCGAGCTCCAATGATATAGGACAATGATCACTTCCCATAATTTGAGTATGAATCTTTGAATCTTTGATTTGATCCTTTAATGTTTTGTCCACCAAAAAATAATCAATTCTCCAACCTACATTTTTCGCTCTTGCTCCAAACCGAACGCTCCAGAATGTATATTCGACTTTTTCAGGGTATACTGTTCGATACGCATCCACGTATCCTTTTTTCAGGATATTCGAAATGCCATCAATTTCGACTTGTGTATACCCACTGGTTTTGTTGTAGTTTGGTTTTGGACGTGCAAGATCGATGGGTTGATGTGCGACATTAAAATCACCCGTAACTACCGTTGGTTTTTTCTTCCGTAATTTTCCAAGATAATTTGCAAATGCCTTATCCCATTCCCCACGATATTCCAGCCTTTTCAATCCCGAGCCACTATTGGGCACATAAACATTGACCAAATAGAAATTTTCATATTCTGCACAAAGCACCCTACCTTCAGTGTCGTGTTCTTTTTTACCTATCCCTGTACTGATAGAAAGTGGTTCGTTTTTACTAAAAATCGCCACCCCGGAGTATCCTTTTTTCTCAGCAGAAACGCTATCGATCCGATATCCTTTTAGATCTTTTAATGCTTCCAATACCTGATCATCTTGCGCCTTGGTCTCTTGAACACAGTAGATATCCGCCTTGGATTTTTTGACCTCATTGAGAAAGTCTTTTTTAACAGCGGCTCGAATACCGTTGACGTTCCAGGATACGATTTTCATATGAATTATTTTTACAGTTAGGTGAAGCGCAAAAGTATCAAAATTTTAATAATGGTTGATTTTGGTGATTGCTTGGAATTGTGTTGGGATATTTGTGGGCTTTTCCCTAAAACGTTTTCTGACGAAGGGCTCACTCGACCTTGTAATTACCCTATTTGTTATATAATAATAGATGAAGAGATGAAGGTTTACAAC
>JBCCVV010000133.1:0-18135 GCA_039194925.1 Bacteroidota bacterium | reverse complement strand
TATCAAAACAATTCAAAAAATGTAGGCCAATTGAGCAACCTTTTTGAACCCATAATATTTATTTTAATATATTGTATTTACTTTGCAGCCCATTTAGGAAAAATTGGTAATGGAGAAGATAAAATTAGATATTGTAGCCCTTTCACACAGTGTGACACAGTCGCATAATTATGCCGTGGTTTTGGGCGAACAAAATGGAAATAGAAGGCTACCAATCGTCATCGGCGGATTTGAGGCACAGGCCATTGCAGTTGCGATGGAAAAAATGTCACCCAATCGTCCATTGACACATGATTTGTTTCGAAATACGCTGGAATCATTCGATATCACATTAAAGGAAATAGTGATCAATAATCTCCTGGATGGCATTTTTTATGCACAGCTGATTTGCGAAAAGAATGGGGAAGAGTACGAAATAGATTCACGCACATCGGATGCTATAGCTATGGCCGTTCGTTTTGATTGTCCAATATATACGTTTGAATTCATAATGGAAACAGCAGGGGTGGTGCTTGAAGATTCAGAAGGGACGATTTCTGCGGCACCAAAACGGGAATCTCCCCCAAAGAGAAAAACCTTGGCCGAATATTCTGTAGCGGATCTTAACGCTATGTTGGAAAAGGTCTTGGCTGAAGAAGACTACGAAAAAGCTGCCCGCATTCGTGACGAATTAAACAATAGAAAGTAAATTTTAGCCAAATGTAACTTTACGAAGCGTTTCCCGTCCCTAGATTGAGGATCTTGGTATGGTGAACAAATTGGCTTTTATGCGATTTACATAACAAGAAGAAATAAATTTTAATCATCAAACAATAATTACAAAGAAATAATGAAGCATTTAATTAATCTTTTTCTTTTGCTGGCTCCATTTATTGCGGTCAACGCTCAGAAATCAATGAGCAAAGGGTACGTTAAGATGGAAATAACAGAAGCGACTAGCGACGATCAGCAAATGGCTATGGGGCTTGAAATGATGAAAGGTTCAGTTACTGAAATCCATTTCACAGAAGGAAAATATATGACCAGTATGACTATGATGGGGGGTATGGTAAAGATGAATAATCTTGTGGAGACAGAAACAAATAAAATGGACATGTTGATGGATGCCATGGGCAATAAAACATGGGTTGAAACAAATCTGGATGAGGCTAAACAAAATAAAGCCGCAGGAGCACAGAGCATGGAAGACTTCAAAGTAGATTATGATCCTTCACAAAGAAAGAAAATTCTTGACTACGATGCCTACATGGCAACAATTACAATTCCAAGTCAGCCAGGAATGAAGGTGGTAGGATGGATTACCGAGGACATCAAAACAGATGCCAACATAATTCAGGGAATGCAAGATCTTAAGTTGAAAGGATTTCCTTTAGAATTTAGCATTACCAATCCCCAGATGAAACTTACGTTTGCGGCTACCGATATAAAAGATACGGTTGATGAAAGTGTTTTTGTATTAAAAACCGATGGATACAAGAAAATGACCATGAAAGAATTCACAGAATCCATGGGTGGAATGGGAGCAATGGGCTTCTAAATTACTATCCTGTTTCTGAGCAAAAAGCCTGATGTCTTTGGATTTCAGGCTTTTTTGATTTTATGACTCTACTCCAAAGACTTTTTTTATACTTTATTACAAATCAAGCCTGAAAGGTTACCATATCAATTTTGTCACAAGACCTTAAAAGGATGTTGCTGTTTCTTGTAGATGTTCCTAACCTTTTTTCAACCAGTTAAAAATCGTTTGCAGGACACTTCACGTTTTGAATTTTTTTTTCGAAAAACCTATTGACTACATGGTAACCTTTCAGACTACTTTGATTTATGATTCTTAGCTTGAAGTGATACTTCAAGCTGATTCATAGTTACCTTTCAGGCAACCTCTTCCTTATATTATTCATGTTCAAAGTTCCATCTATGAGCTTACAACCGTTTGTGAACGTCAGATAAAGCTTAATGTACTTACTTCAAAATTTACCGTCTGAATTTTAGTAGGCCAATATCGCCGATTCATGAAATAACATTTTACCTTTGCAGCACTCTAAACAAAGCTTGGTAAATTGAAAAATACTTGGTTTTATTTACTTTTTTGTGGTGCCCTCTTAGTCGTCCTTTTCTCCTGTGAATCCGAAAACACAGTGAATCACCCATCGAAAACTTCCTCGATGAAATTTACAGCCTTGGATTCCACGGCAACCGGAATCAATTTTATAAATAGGGTGAACGAAACGGCTTTCCGAAATTCAATGTTTTTTGATTATTTTTTGAACGGAAGCGGTGTATCCATTGGTGATATCAACAATGATGGGCTTGCGGATATATTTTTCAGTGGCAACGATGCGGAAAATAAATTATACCTGAATAAATCCGATTTCAAATTTGAAGACATTTCAAGCAGTGCATTGCCAGTCACAGATGGGTGGAACACGGGGGTGAATATGGTGGATGTAAACGGCGATGGTTTCCTCGACATCTTTATTTGCAAGTCAGGAATGGTCACTGATCAGACACAACTTAAAAATCAATTGCTGATCAACAATGGTGATCTCACGTTTAAAGATGAAACCCAAACATATGGACTCACGGATTTAAATTGGAGCATTCATTCTTCATTTTTTGACTATGACAACGATGGTGATCTCGACCTGTGGATTTGCAATCATGTGAATTTTGATGATGATGTAAAAGGTATATTCGATAATGCCAAAAAATCACATGATGAGCGAAAACCATTCCGAAGCAGCCTGTATGAAAACGATAACGGTAAGTTTGTGGATGTAAGCGAAAAGGCTGGAATATCCAAAGAATCTGCTTCCTTAGGGGTAATTACTGCCGATTTTAATGATGATGGCTGGGTGGATATTTACATTTCTAATGACTACGATTTTCCCGATTACTATTTCTTGAATAATGGGGACAAAACGTTTAGCGAAGTGTCCAAATCGAAACTGGGTCATACTTCATTTTATTCGATGGGAGTAGATGCCGCTGATCTTAACAATGATCAGATGTTGGATTTGGTGGCTGTGGATATGACACCTCAGGACCATGTACGGAATAAAGTCTTGATGGCCTCCATGGATAGCAAAAAATTCCAATATCTATACGATTATCAAGGACTGACCAAATCATACATGTTTAATTCAGTCCAGATGGGAATGGGAGGAGGATCTTTTTCTGAGGTGGGCAATTATATGGGCGTGTCGCAGACAGAATGGAGTTGGGCGCCATTGATCGCTGATTTTGATAATGATGGCCACAAAGATCTCTATGTAACGAATGGGTATTTGCGCGATACAAAAGACAATGATTTTATCCGTAAAGTGGATGAATTCAAAGAGGAAAATGGAGGACAGTGGAATGAAGAGATCTACGCTTATTTTTTGCAGCTCATCAATTCAACACCTGTAGACAATCGAATTTTTCAAAATAAAAATGGAAAACTCAAAGATGTTACCTATTTATGGTCGGATATAAATCCAACATTTTCTAATGGTGCTGCATATGGAGATTTGGACAATGACGGCGATCTTGATTTGGTGATCAATAACTTGGATCAACCTGCGAGCATTTTGAGAAATGATGTTTTTGGCGCAAACTATATTCAATTTAAACTTAAAGGTGCATCGACGGATGAAATTACTGCCAATGCCGTGATCACAGTGTATTCTGGCAATGAGGTGCAAAGAGTGGATTATACTTTTTCCAGAGGATATCAATCCAGCGTTCAGCATATTGCTCACTTTGGTCTGGCTGATAATGAATCTGTCGAAAAGGTAGAAATTCGGTGGACGGACGGAGTAAAAGAAACGTACACCAATTTGACCATAAATCAATTGCATGTCATTCGAAAAGGTGGTGGCACAAAAACTACTGATCAAACCAAGCAGAATTCTGCACTTTTTACGGATGTTACAACGGAAGCGCAGACCATTCCACTTGAGCACAAAGAGTATAGTTTCGATGATTTCCAAAAGGAGATATTATTACCTCATAAATACTCGGATCTTGGTCCTGCTTTGGCATCAGGAGATATCAATGGCGATGGTTTAAACGATCTCTTTGTAGGTGGCTCCAACATCAGCGAGTCTGTCATCCTGATCAATAAAGACGGAACATTTGCGCCAAAACCTGATGAAACGATTCAAAATGACAAAAGATACGAAGATCTGGGAGCGCTGTTTTTTGATTACAATGGTGATGGTCATTTGGACCTTTATGTAGCTTCCGGCGGCGGTGGAGAAATCGAAGAGCATCCGGAACTTACACAGGATCGATTGTATAGAAATGATGGGAAAGGAAATTTTATAAATCAAACCGAGTTTTTACCGCCGATTAGTTCATCTACGAAAGCAATCCTGGCAATTGATGCGGATAATGATGGAGATCTCGATCTCATTGTAGGAGGGCGAAATACGCCTGGAAAATATCCGATGGATGCCAAGTCATATTTTTTGGAAAATTCAAACGGTATTTTTAGAGATCGCACACAACGGAAGTTGAAAAATCTACCCGGTATGATCACCGATATCGAAAAAGCAGATATCAACGGTGATGGATGGGAAGACCTGATTGTACTGGGAGAATGGACATCTCCAATGTGGTTTATCAATAAAGAAGGGATATTTGTAAAAGAAGCAATTACAACATTGGCGAATAATAATGGTTGGTGGCAGAGCATTGAAAAATCGGATCTGGATGGGGATGGTGATATTGATTTTGTTTTAGGGAATATGGGAGAGAATTCTAAGTTTCATCCTACAACTGACAAGCCCTTGGGTATTTTGGCATCAGATTTTGATGATTCGGGATCGTTGGATATTGTGCTTACCAAAAAATATAAGGACCAGACAGTTCCCGTAAGAGGTAAGGAGTGCTCATCGGAGCAAATGCCGATGCTGAAGGAAAAATTTGGCACATACGAAGGATTTGCCACCTCTTCAATAGAAGATATTCTGGGTGAACAAAAAATAAAAGAGGCTTATTCCCGATCGGCTTCTGATTTTAGTTCATACGTCTTGATTAACGAGGGGAATTCGGATTTCAGTATTCAGAAATTACCTAATGAGGCGCAATGGTTTCCGGTGATGGATATTGTAATCTCTGATTTTAATGCAGACGGCAATAAAGACTTGTTTTTAGTTGGCAATAAACTAAACTCCGAACCAGAAACACCTAGCTATGATGCCGGTAGAGGAATGATTTTACTCGGTGATGGAAAATTGAATTACACTCCGGTAACATCCATTAAGCATTCTGGAATCAATGCGAATAAAGACGCCAGAGCTGCGACTTTGGTACGGACGAATGACCGAAATCAAGTGTTGGTAATTGCCAATAACGATGGTCCTTTGCAATTTTATGAGTTACAGATGTAAGAGCGTATCTCGCTATTGTTGAACAGAAAAACAAATGAAAACGAATGAAAATACTAAAAGGGGGAACGATAATCAACAGAGGAGTTAGCTTCGTAAGTGATTTGCTAATTAATAACGGAAGGATTCAGTTGATAGCGCCAACCATTGAAAGAGCAAATGCGGAAGAGATTAATGTAGAAGGCAAATGGATTATTCCCGGAATTATCGATGATCAGGTACATTTCAGAGAGCCAGGATTGACGCATAAGGCAAATATAGCTACAGAATCAAGAGCCGCTGTGGCTGGTGGGGTTACTACGTTTATGGAAATGCCCAATACCAAACCCTCTGCACTGACCCAGGAATTGTTGCAAGACAAATACGATATCGCTCATAAAACAGCGTATTGCAATTATTCCTTTTTCATGGGAGCTGGCAATGACAATATTGAAGAGGTACTTAAAACGGATAAGAAACGTGTTTGTGGAGTAAAGATCTTCATGGGATCTTCCACTGGTAATATGTTGGTTGACAACCGTCAGACACTGGAAAATCTATTTAGTAAGGTAGATATGCTCATCGCTACGCATTGTGAAGATGAAGCTACGGTCAGAGGAAATATGAAACGATTTGAAGAGCAGTATGGCGATGCGCTTACTGCCAGCCATCATCCGCTTATTCGAGATGTGGAGGGATGTTATCTGTCCTCCTCTTTAGCAGTGGAGATGGCGAGAAAATACAATACAAGATTACATATTCTTCATATTTCGACCGCTAAGGAATTAGACTTATTTGATAATTCTATACCCTTACAAAATAAGCGTATCACTTCTGAAGTGTGTGTGCATCATATGCATTTTTCTGCGGATGATTACGTAAGACTTGGGAATAATATCAAGTGTAATCCGGCCATTAAATCGACTGAAAACAGAGATGCGTTACTTCCTGCACTACTGGATGATCGACTGGACATTATCGCTACGGACCATGCGCCTCATACCGTGGAAGAAAAGTCGAATCCATACATGAAAGCGCCTTCAGGTCTGCCCTTAGTACAACACAGTTTAAATGTCATGTTGAAAATGGTTGATGAAGGAAAAATTACCAAGGAAAAAGTAATTGAGAAGATGTGTCATGCACCTGCGGAATGCTTCCAGGTGAAAGATAGAGGCTATGTAGAAGAAGGTAATTTTGCGGATCTGGCTATTGTTGATCCTCATCTAAAGTGGATGATTTCCAAAGAGAATATTATGTATAAGTGTGGATGGAGCCCGCTCGAAGGAATGGAATGCAAGGGCAGGGTAGTATCCACCATGGTGAATGGAGAAGAAGTATTTAATCTGAATGATTTTCAAAATGTAAAACAGGGGTTTGGACATCGGGTAGAGTTCAATAGACCTTAATCACAACCGCCCAAGACGCCTTTAAGCAAGGTTAACTAAAATCCTAAACAGTTTCGATGCAAAGACAGATTCTTGTTAAATTATCGGTTTTGCAGTTTCTTCAATTTTATGTTTGGGGAAGTTGGTTCGTTACATCGGGGACGTACTTGTTGCAGAATCTACAATTTTCAGGTAGAGAGGTGGCTCTGATTTATGCGTCTTTTTCGTTGGCGGCAACAATCACCCCCTTGTTTTTGGGTATTCTGGCAGATAGAATGTTTGCCGTAGAAAAATTACTTTCTTTTCTTCATATTATAGGTGGCTTTTTATTGTTTGCTTTATCGTTTACCACCTCATTTTATCTGTTCTATGGATTGATGTTTTTGTACGTATTGTGTTATGTACCAACATTCAGTTTGTCAAGTTCTATGTGTTTTCATCACATTGAAGATATCAAGAAGGACTTTCCCGTTGTCAGGGTTTGGGGGAGTATTGCCTGGATTATCGCAAGTGCATTAATTAGTGTTCTAAATATTGAAGATCAAAATATACCATTTCGTATCGCAGCTGCTAGTTCATTTTTATTAGGTATATACAGTCTGACATTACCCCACACTCCTCCGCAGACTTCTCAAGAACCAAGCCTATGGAAATCGCTTCAGGGAGATGAAGTGAAAGAATTAATAAAGAGCAAAGCGCTGGTGGTCATGATTATTTGTGTCGGACTTATTAGTATTCCTGTGTCGTATTATTACAGTTTTGTAAATCCGTTTTTGAATGAGGTTGGTGTGGCCAATGCTGCCGGGAAAATGGCATTAGGACAAGTGGTAGAGATACTATTGATGTTGCTTTTGCCCTTTTTCTTTAGGGTGATGCGATTTAAGACGATAATTTTTATTGGCTTATTGTTGTGGGGAGTAAGGTATGGATTGTTCATGCTGGGATATACTTATGTTATGGAGTGGCTCCTTATTGTGGGTTTGTTACTGCATGGCTTTGCCTATATTTTTTCCATGTTGTCTGTACAAATATATTTGGATACAAAAGTCCATGTTTCGTTGCGAAGTACTGCACAAGGCTTTTTTACGTTGATTACCATGGGCATTATGGCGATTATTGGTGTATCGATTGCCGGTGAATTTGTGTCTGCATTTGAATATGGAGATGGCAGCCACAATTGGAATGCAATTTGGGCCTTTCCAACTGTTGTAGGCATTTGCGTGGCAATTGGCTTTTATATTTTCTTTAAGGACAATAGCAAGGATGTATTGTCATAATGACTTTAATAACAGTGTATTGACAAGTGTTAACGTTTTTGTTTTGAAATCGTCTCTTTGGTAAATATGAAAGTTAGAAGAGATTCATTAGATTTGGGCGAAGAGATTTGTAAATAAAGCATGACGACCAGTAATGATATAAATGAGAATATCAACACATGGATATCTCAAATAAACATAGAATATAAAGCTGCCATTTCTGTAGACTGCGTGATATTTGGTTACGATGAAAACCATCTTCGCGTGCTGTTACTTAAATCAGATATGCCTCCATTTGAGGGAAAATACTCGCTAGTCGGTGATCTGGTGCGACCGCACGAAAATTTGGATGATTCTGCCAAACGGGTGCTTCTTGAGCGTACAGGATTAGAAAATTTGTTTCTTGAACAAGTACGAACCTTCAGCGATGTGGATCGACATCCACTTGGCAGGGTAATTACAACAGCCTATTATTCCCTAGTGAAGTTGAATGATTCTTTGTTTAAAATTGAAGAAGATAACCCTAATTTGAAATGGAAAAAAGTGAATTCAATTTGCGAATTAGCTTTTGATCATAAACTTATATTGGAAACTTGCATTGAACAATTGAAATTCAGACTTCGAGAAAAGCCAATTGGGTTTAAACTTTTACCTAAAAAATTCAGTCTTAAGCAGTTGCAAAATCTGTATGAAAAGGTATTGGATATAGAACTAGACAAACGAAACTTCCGCAGGAAACTAAAAGCATTGGATTTATTAGTTGATCTCAATGAGAATCAATCGGATGTAAATCACAGGCCGGCAAAATTGTATTCTTTTGATCAGGAAAAATATGAAAATAAGACAAAGAAAGGCTTCAATTTTGAACTCTAAATCAGTTGAGATATCTCTTTGTTAGAAAAAGCCGATTCGGATTTTTAAGCCATTTTTCAATCTGTATAACCAATTAATAATTACTAAGTTTCGTTATTATTGCAAATGAATTTATCCCACTTCATAGCTCAACGAATCGCCTTTTCAAAATCCAGGTCTTTCACCAGGGTGATTGTTCGGATTGCCATTGCGGCCATAGCATTAAGTTTGGCTACAATGCTCATTACCACTTTGATTATTAGTGGGTTTAAAAAGGAAATTTCGTCAAAGGTTTTTGGGTTTTGGGGACATATTCACATTACGGATACCAATATCAATCGAACCTTCGAACAGGTACCTATTTCTAAATCAGACGACTATATTGATGAAATTGTAGATATCGAATGGCTCGAATATCAAGTACCGTTTAATATCCTTGGGTATGAGATGATCGGAAAGTACCAAAATAAACGAACTGCAGGTGGTGTGAGACATGTTCAGCCCTATGTTTGGGTTGCTGGTCTCCTCAGTACAAAAAAAGAATTTGGTGCCATCCAACTAAAGGGAGTAGATGAAAATTTTGATTGGGATTACTTGCCGCAATTTATAGTGGAAGGTGAGCCATTGAAATTTGATGATGAAAAAGATAATGGCCTGATCGTGTCTCGGGTTACTTCAAAAGCACTTGAGCTTAAAGTAGGACAACGTGTACAGGTAAGCACACTGCGTAACAATGAACAACTCAAACGAGCCTTTGTCATTAAAGGAATTTACAATACAGGTTTGGAAGAGTACGATAAGTTGTTTGCCATCGCAGATCTGAGAAAAACCCAAAACATGTTGGGATGGGAAGAAGATCAGGTCTCTGGAATTGAGGTGTTTTTAGAAGATATTGCAGATTTAGATTTGATCAATGAATATGTTTACAATCAAATTTTGCCAGCTCGGTTTTATTCTCAATCCATACGATCCAAGTTTCCCTCGATATTCGAATGGTTAAAATTGCAGGATATTAATGAAGATTTACTATTGGGGCTGATGCTTGTTGTTGCAATTATTAATATGATTACTGCATTGTTGATTTTGATTCTGGAACGGACTCATATGATCGGATTGCTTAAGTCACTGGGAAGTACCAATTGGCAAATCAGAAAAGTCTTTGTTTATAATGCAGCCTACATCATACTTTATGGGTTGGTGATTGGAAATGTGCTGGGATTGGGGATATGTTTTATTCAGGACCAAACGCATTTCATAACGTTGGATGAGGCCAGTTATTATTTGTCATATGCACCCGTCAAATTTAACTGGGGTTCCGTCCTGTTGATCAATTTATCCTGCTTTTTTATTACAGTTTTTTTCTTAGTCTTGCCAACGTATATTATAACCAGAATTGATCCAATAAAAACCTTGCGATTTGAGTAAGCTTGGATCAGTCTTTTATCTGAATGGTCTTACTTTAATTTATGGAGTGCGAATATTCCCAAAAAGAGTGATGCGCATTGTTTTACATTTTATTCAATGGGTACCTGCCATCAGAAAAATACACCTTCGCTCGAAAAATTTGCAAGAATGGATTTCGGATTTCTGCTTTTATTTTGTAGACGTTCTTTTTGTGCCCGAATTGTTCGAATTATCCTTAGTGTGGTTTCGACCGAATACTAGATTGTTGAGCAAAAAGGAGAAATTATATGCAAGAAAATACCTTGGAGAATCGATTGATCTTGGCAATACTAGAATTTGCAATCGCATGTATGGTCGAATCCAGGATTTAGCCATTGCTTTTGTAACCTTTAATACCATCCATTACTCGGAGAAGATATCCAAACCAGTATATATTCATGAGCTGGTTCATATTTGGCAAAACCAAAAATTCGGATCGGTTTACATTTATCGCGCTTTAAAGGCCCAAAGATCTAAAGAAGGCTATAATTATGGAGGTGCGGAGAATCTGTATGCCAAAATGCTGGATAGTTCTGTTTTTACCGACTTTAATTTTGAACAACAAGGAGCGATATTCGAAGATTATGTAACAATAGTTGAGTCCGACGTAGAATTCAATCCCATTGCTGAGGCTTCATATTCTTATTTTATTGGACAATTACAGGGCGCAAAAGCTTCATAAATCTCTTAAAAGGCTTTATTAATTTGACCTCAAACGACAATCAATTTTTGAATACTCTTCCCCTGGCAATAGGTTTCTAAAATTTCTATTCCGAAATCCAGGGACTTATTTAACGAATCATCGGCATGAAAATCATAATAAACCAATAAGAGTTGAGTTGTATGATCCATTACCATTGTTCTTTCGGAATCACTAGTAGGAGTTCCAAAAAATCCCTGATCATCTCGCAAACCGGGCATAAATTCTATGTTTAGTTCTCCTCTGCCTATCGCTTTGTAGGGATCGGAAGTTCCAATATCGCATACTACTTCACCATCAATTTTTGGAATATCAAAACCCCCAATGGAGTAATGAGTGTGCATGGAAATCAAATTGATGCAGTCCACAACATTATTGATTTGATATAAAGAACGTTTTGTACGAAGTCGGCGCAACAATGCTTCGGCGGAAGGGCGGTAACGGCTTGGTTCTTTGCCGGTCGCTTTGTAGGCACTTCTGGTTGCTTTGATTACGGGCAGCTCTGTTTCCTTGGTTTCGCTCAGTTTTTTGAGCATTTTACCTTGTAAATGATTTGCATAGTCCTTGAAATCTTGCGTTGAGGCTTCAACTTTAACATTTGCCATTAGTATTCCTAATCTGCTGTTTGGCAATAGGTTATGTAATTTTTCACTAATCTTAGCCTGGATCAATTTTTGATGCATTTAAAAATGAATAAAAATCCTTCTACAAAATAGAATTTTATAATATATAATTGTTTTACAATGATAGTAAATGAAAAGTTTTGAAGAGGAAATAAAACAAAGGGTATTTAAAAATGATGTACGTAAGGCATTGCTAAACGTGATGTATACGGCGAATTGGATTAGAGACCAGCATTCTCACATTTTTAAAGAGTACGGAATCCTTCAACAGCATTATAATGTGCTCAGAATTGTGAAAGGAAGAAAAGGGGAACCTGTATCTCCCGGGCAAATTATTGAAGTAATGTTAGACAAGGGGAGAGATCTGACTCGGCTGGTGGATAAATTGGTGAAATATGGGTTGCTGGAGCGAAAACCAAGTGAGATCAATAAACGTAAAGTGGATATCAACATAACAGAAAAGGGAATTCGCATTACGGATGAAATCGAAGAAAAGCTCGATGGCTGGATTAAAAAGCATATTGGCATCGATGAAGAGAAAGCGAGTCAGCTGAACATCTATTTGGATTATATGCGAGAAGGAGATTATTAATCTTGTTCAGGAGGCAATTTTGAAATGTACATAATGATCAATCCTCCGAATAACATTACCAGTTTAATGATTAATGCAGTTCCTCTTCCTAAGCCAGACAACCATTTCAAAACGGTCAATTCAAGCCCAACAAGACTAAAAAGAATGGACAAAAATCCAAATGCAAAGAGGATATAGCCAAGTGTAGTAATTATTCCTTTATTCATTTCTTGTACAATGCGTTGTCGGTGAAAAAACCTGTCTACTCATGTTCTTTACTTCAATATTCAAAAGTACAAAATTGTTTAGGCCTGAAGACGAATGTGCAAATTGATCTGTCATTTCAATATCATTTTTACACGCTTCTTAAATAATATTTGTGGATGTTGGGCAGATGGAGTAATTTGCACCAAATCCTAACTCAAATGTCATCCGATAAAACGCTGAAAATAATCGAATGTCCCAGAGACGCTATGCAGGGCATTCACGACTTTATTGATACCGACCTGAAGGCGGAATACATCAATAGTCTTTTACAAGTTGGATTCGATACGGTGGATTTTGGGAGTTTTGTATCTCCCAAAGCGATCCCTCAAATGCGTGATACTGCAGACGTGTTAAGTAAACTGGACCTTGGTAACACAGAGACTAAACTCCTCGCGATAGTAGCTAATCTACGAGGGGCGAATGATGCCTCACAATTTGATGAGATTACGTATCTGGGCTATCCATTTTCAATATCCGAAACATTTCAATTGAGAAACACCAACGCTACTATTGAAGAATCCTTGTCGAGAGTAGAACAGATTTCGGATATTTGTGCCAAGACCAATAAGGAACTCGTAATTTATATTTCCATGGGATTTGGTAATCCGTATGGTGACGAATGGAATGTGGAAATTTGCCAGAAATGGGTCGATCATTTAGCAGATAAAGGGGTAAAAATCATGGCACTTTCGGATACGATTGGGGTGGCCAATCCAGGTTCTATTTCCTATCTCTTTTCCAACCTTATTCCGCCTTATCCAGATGTTGAATTTGGTGCGCACCTGCATACCCGGCCGGATATGTGGGAGGACAAAGTAATTGCTGCTTATGAAAGCGGTTGCCGGAGATTTGATTCTACTATCAGCGGCTATGGCGGTTGCCCGATGGCGAAAGATGACCTTACCGGAAATATGCCTACGGAGAATCTCTTGTACTTTTTTGAGAAAAATGCCATTGAGACTAATTTGGATAAAAGTGCATTTATTAATTCCTTGGCGATCAGCAATAAGGTATTTTTGTAGTGATTTGTGTGGTATTCTTAATTGCCACAATTGAATTGGAAAAAACATTGACATTTGACTTCTTATTCTTTATTTGAACTCAACGAATACATCAAACGTGTAATCGCACTAAATTTCACCGAAGCCATTTGGGTGAATGCCGAAGTAGGGCAGGTCAAAGAAGTTCGAGGTCAGGTGTATATGGATCTTGTGCAACACTCTGAGGAGGAAAATCAAATTGTTGCACAGTCCGGTGCGGTTATTTGGTATAAGCAAAATCTTTTTATTCGGAAAAAACTGGGCGAATTACTACCGGCAATCCTCGCAGAAGGTAGTAAAATACAGGTCAAGGTCAAGGTTGAGTTTCATGAGCGATATGGCATGAAACTGATTATCGAAGACATTGATCCTTCGTATACCATTGGTCAAATGGAAATGGCCCGACAGAAGATTATAGAAAATCTAAGAAAGGCAGGTGTAATCGAAGAGAATCAGCATACCTTCCTTCCCGACGTGATTCAAAGAGTAGCTGTGATATCATCCGAAACCGCAGCCGGATACGTTGATTTTAAACATCAATTGGAAACCAATGAATATGGATATGAAATCCATTTGGAATTGTACCAGGCAGCAATGCAAGGGATGAATACAGAACGAGAAGTATGTGCCGCTCTTGATCAAATTGAAGCCCTAAAGGAAGAATACGATTGTATAGTGATCATACGCGGCGGTGGATCGAGGCTTGATTTGGCTTCTTTTGATAATTACAATATCGGATACAAGATTGCTACTTCTTCTTTGCCTGTGCTTACAGGTATTGGTCATGAAATTGATAGTACAGTGGCAGATATCGTATCGTATTCAGCATTGAAAACGCCTACTGCGGTTGCTTCTTTTATGGTGGATAGAAATGCACAATTTGAATCTGAAATCACACAGGCCGGATTATGGATTGCACAATTGGCCAAACAAAAGGTCGAATATCAAACGTTGCAACTGGAGCAAATGGCTCAATTGATTCAATTAAAACCCAAAGAGTCGATTAAAAGCCACGAACTCAAAATTGATCAAATCAGTACCTTGCTCAAGCAAGCCGTAAAATTCAGTCTGAAAGAATTTCAGGATTCTGTCTCCCATATGGAACAGATGATACAACTTGCGGATCCCAGGTCCGTATTAAAACGTGGATATGTCATGGTGAAAAAAGGAAACAACATCTCTACTTCGTTATCTGATTTGGAAGTAGGGGATGATATTACTATTGAATACCATACTGGCAATGCCTCTGCAAAAATCACCAATTTGAAAAAGGGAAAAAGAAAATAATAACATGGCAAATACATCTTACCAAAAAGCATACGATGAATTACAAAAGATTGTTTCTCAACTTCAAAACGATGAGATTGGATTAGACGATTTAAGTAAGTCGGTCAAACGGGCAGGAGTCTTAATTAAATCTTGTAAAGAAAAACTGCGAAATGTAGAACTGGAAATCGATCAGATTTTAGACGAGTAAGTAAAGAATTAATTATCCATTAGATGAAATAATAAGTGCCAGCATGGCCATTACACCGATTATCAGAATAAACAAACCTATAAATATGAGATAGTTGCCTATAGGGTTCGGTCTTATAACAAAAAGATCTTCGGCCACATTTTCAATTCTCTGTGGATTCTTTATTAGTTTTTCAAGTTTCTTTAATCTTCTTGTATGTTCAAATGCAAAAATGATAGCAGCAATTAATAGGAGTAAGGTTCCTATACCTAACAAAAATAAATTCCGCGGAATATAAAAGAAGAATATCTCACCATATTGAAGGCTTGATCCTCCAGCAAGTAAACCCGCCAATATAGCCAAGACACTAAATGTACCCTGACCATTTAAGGACATGAGCTGCTTTAGCTGCGCATCCCTTTCAGCTGAATAAAACTTACTTAGTTCAAATTTTTCATCCGGATGTAGGTTGCTATTGGATTGAGTTTTTGGTTCATTCTTATTCTTACCTTGCATTGCTTCAGATTGATTGAGTCAATTTTAAAAGTAATGAAATGTAATGATTAAAAATAAGATCGAACGCTTATTATGTTTACAACAAAATGCAAAAATCTCGAATAAAGAGAAAGGTGTTTTCTCTCCATGATTCATACAACTAAACAAAGACCTATGATCCTTGGCTTTTACCTCATCAAATAAACTTTGATGTATACCAACTTTAATTAAGACTTATTCTACCGAGCAATCTTTTTATTCAATTGCTTTTGAAATCTTGTTCCTTAATTAAGCAACAACTTGTTTTACCAAATCAGCAGCTTCTTTTAATAAGATTGCTGAATGTACCTCAAGACCACTTTCATCAATTATTGTTTTTGCAATATCGGCATTGGTCCCTTGCAGTCGTACAATGATTGGCACTTTTATATCTCCGATATTCTTGTATGCATCCACTACACCTTGCGCTACTCTGTCGCACCGTACGATTCCTCCAAAAATATTGATTAAAATTGCTTTTACATTTTCGTCTCTTAAGATAATTCGAAATGCTTGCTCCACTCTTGCGGCATCTGCTGTACCTCCCACATCAAGAAAGTTTGCCGGAGATCCACCGGACAATTTGATAATGTCCATGGTCGCCATTGCAAGACCGGCTCCATTGACCATGCATCCTACATTTCCGTCGAGGTTTACAAAGTTGAGGCCATAGCTCTGCGCTTCTACTTCTGTAGGATCTTCTTCATCTGTATCTCGCATTTCTGCAAGTTCGGGATGTCTGAATAATGCGTTGTTATCCAATGTAACTTTGCTATCTACAGCAAGTATTCGATCATCCCCCGTATGCAGGCAAGGGTTTATCTCAAACAAAGAAGCGTCTGAGCCCACAAAAGCGGCATAAAGCTTTGAAATGAACTTCGTCATCTCCTTAAATGCTTGTCCGGATAGACCAAGATTGAAAGCTATTTTTCTGGTTTGAAAACCCAAAAGTCCCAAATGCGGATCAACGTATTCTTTGTGTACTTTTTCAGGAGTTTCTTCCGCCACAGCTTCTATATCCATACCTCCTTCAGTAGAATAGATAATGACATTTTGCTTTTTAGCACGATCCATCAAGATAGATATGTAGTACTCTTTACAAGCATCGAAATCTGGTGCATAAGTGTCCTCGGCTATTAGAACTTTTCGTACTAATTTTCCTGGCCCTTCCATTCCTCCTGGAGTTTGAGGAGTCTTTAGCATCATTCCAAGGATATTGCCGGCATGCTCTTTTAGTTCATCCATGTTTTTTGCCAACTTCACACCACCTCCTTTTCCTCGGCCACCAGCATGAATCTGCGCCTTAACGACACACATTTCCGTTCCAGTTTCTTCTTGCAAATCTTTGAAAGCTTGTACGGCTTCTTCTACCGTATGTGCGAGTTTTCCTCTTTGGATTGCCACTCCGTAAGATGCGAGCAATTCTTTTCCCTGATATTCGTGTAAATTCATTTTTTGCTATTCCATTTTAAGTTCACAAAAGTAGTTTTTTCTTTGGATTTTTCGATTGCACAAGGAATATAAAATTTATCTTCTTGTTCAGGTATGATTTTGCATTGTTTTGTGCCTTGCGCGAATATTTACACTTTTGCGACTATTCATTATGGATGAGTTTCTTAACACAAAAATCATGAAGTAAATGAGTTGGATTTATTTGGTGGATCTATTTGGTACTTGTGTTTTTACCATCTCAGGAGTATTGACAGCCAAAGAGAAAAAATTTGATTTGGTCGGTACGCTAATTGTGGGTTTTGTGACTTCCATTGGGGGAGGAACAATAAGGGATTTGATGATAGGCAATCAGCCTGTGGGATGGTTGTTGGATCGAAATTATTTTGCGGTAATTATTGTGGGTTACCTTATTGCTTATGTGTTTAAAAATAGAATACTCAATTTGAGAAAGAGCATGTTTTTATTTGATACGATCGGTATAGGCTTGTTTACCATTCTGGGCATTCAGGCCAGTCTTCAAAAGGGATTCAATCCAGAGATATGTCTTATTATGGGAGTGATTTCAGCATGTTTTGGTGGGGTGATTCGAGATGTTTTGACAAATGAAATCCCATTGATTTTTAGAAAAGAAATATACGCTTCGGCTTGTTTGTTAGGAGGTATAATCTATCTCATACTTAATGGAGTTAGCCATTTTGAAAATGTAAATATTCTGGTTTCTATTTTTACAGTAATTGTCATCCGCTACTGTTCCGTACGATTCAATTGGACTCTGAACTTAAAGAGTTGATTTGATTATACTTTGGGGCATTTCAATATTGCATAATGCAAATTACCTGGATTAATTAATTCACTGGAAATTTTAGACTTATGATTGAAAGGATCATTTTAAAAATCTTCCATATCACATCAATCCCATTTCCTGATTATCTTCGGAGTAAATTCATTCTATTCGAATCAAAAAAATAAAGCTTTATGATCAAGAAAATTGTAGCTTACTTTATTGGGGGTGTGGCGCTTGTAGCACCTCTAGCCATTACCGCTTGGGTCTTGTATTCCGCGTACAATTGGATTGTGTCGTATTATGATATTGAGCACGCATTGATTGGACTATTTCTTTTGTTGATCAGTTTGGTTGTGATCGGTTACATGGCGAGTTCTTTCATGGGAGCACGAGCTTTTTTTATAATAGAAACCCTAAT
>JBCCVV010000132.1:0-18155 GCA_039194925.1 Bacteroidota bacterium | reverse complement strand
TGTCAAGTAAAGCATGGGATTCATTTGGTAATAGTAAATGGTGGTATAACATTCCTAGAAGATTTAAATAATTATTATGAAAGTAGGCATATTGATTTTAATAATTTTCGCGATTGGATGTAACCATGTTTCTTTCAAAAGAAATTTGAATTTACAAAATGGGGAAATTGAATTAAGGATTTTAGAGTTGAAGTGCCTCAATGAAGAATTTGATACTATTAAAGTAGAAATAAGAAATAATTCTGACAATTCCGTAATGATAAATTCACAAACGTTTTATTTTGGGCCAATTATGACAAGTGATAGGATAATTATAAAACCTAGAAATCACTTTAATGAAATTAGAAAAGTAGATGAGAATCCTATTTTTTTAATGACTAATGAAAGTAAAATAATTACGCTTGAAATAAGTTTTCTTCATCATTTTAATCTGGAAAAATCTCATACTTATTTAATCTCGATTAAGTATGAAAATACACGGAATAAGGTAAATGGTGAAAAAGTTCTTAACGGTGAGTTTCAATCTAATGATATTGAATTTAAACTTTGTAATTAAAAATTAAATTGATGCCATATAAAGCCTCGGACTATTAGTTCGGGGCTTTTATCATTTTGCCAATGCCAATAATTTAGTTCTATCATTTTAGAGTAATCCATCAATGGTATATATAATACAATGCCGATTTTCATCAGGTAGATTATTAATTTCATTGAGTATTTCAAGCATTGATGGATCATTACGATTGTGAAATGCCTTAGCGTTCATAAAAAATTGCGCCGAAGCGATTTGATATAATATTCAACGGTTGAAAATATAAAACGGCTTTTATTTGAAAATTAATCATCTTCGTGAAATTGAAGCATAGCCCACATCAATCATTGATTGAATTTAGCAACTTCAATTTTAAATTTAAGAATAGAAGCTCGGACTTTATTTGGGCTTCTTTTTTTAATGACTTCTATCACTTTAATAAGAGTGAATAAGGGTGGTCACATCTACCATAATTTTCTGTTATAGAGCTATAGTTGAGTTTGTTTTGATCTTCGCATAAAAAATGCGAAGATCAATTAGCCGCTATTTTGGTAGAATCAATAACATATCATGGAGTTACGATGGCTATTTATTTCAGTTGTATTATTTCTATTTTCAAAAGTTACAAGTCAATCTTTTCAGGACTGCTCAGACCCTTTTCCTATTTGTGATCTTAGGACCTTTTACTTTGACCATATGCATGGAGTTGGTGACTATCAAGATCATCTGCCGGATATAAGGTGCATCTCAAAACATCAATTCAAAGAGACCAATTCGAAATGGCTATATTTTGAGGTGCAAAAATCGGGCATACTCACCTTTATCATAGAATCATTAAATGATGAAGATCCCCTGGATGTAGTTTTGTTTGAAATGAAGGAGGATTGTGCTAATCTTGAAGAAGTATCTTGCGTGGCCTCTGCTCAAGACTTGATCTTCAAAAGAAATGAGTATTCGGATTATGCAGACTCTATAGGGATAACGTACAACTTACTGGATGAATTTAAGCGTGGCGGTTGTACCAATTGTGGAAATAATCATTTTAAATTTCTTACTGTGGAAGAAGAGGAAAAATACATATTGCTGGTGAACAACAATCATTCTGGCAACGGTTTTACAATTACCTTTGACGGTGATTGTAAATTGAGGAAATAAGGGTCATTTTTTTCTGACATTTTAGTTTGATTTTTATTACTCCTCACCGAATATCGACAGTAAAGCTATAACGATTGAATTTCACTTGAGCGTAGCAATATATCAACTTGAGGTTTCAGATCATAATGAATATCATATACAACTGTGAAGCATATTCACCATCAATAATATCGGGTGTTTATCATTATAGGGAGTTTGTGGAGCGGAGTGAGTTTGTAATAACAAATACAGCGCATAAAGAATCAAGAAGCAAATTGCCATCATACCAGCGTATAAAGATTATTCTTCAATGTGAAAATTAAATCTTGGGCTCAATGATCAATAATAGCATCCCCTGAAGAATAAAAGCCCAGGCAGATAATGAATCTGCCCGGGCTTTCTACAATTTCCGCTAGTAGGAGTTTATCGTACGCTAATTTTTATACTTCTGCTTCCAATCGCTGATTCAACCACTACCACATAGGTGCCTATGGTCAAATCCTGACCTTCCAATAAAATCTGATTTTCACCGCTATTGATCTGAACATGTTGTTGAGATGCTACTGTCTGCCCGTTTATATTAAATAAAGAAATATTGGCATTATTTATCTTTTCATCAGAAGTGATGTTAAGGTTTACCTGACCGGCACCAAGATGAAACGCAGAAATATCTACATTGCTCAGTACATCATTGGTACTTACTATTGCAGTTATTGGTTGTCTGTTGAGATTTACAGGAGTATATTCTCCTGCAACTCTAGCCCATAGAACAGTAACTATGGAATATCCATCCGAATAGTCAGGAATGTTCGTTTGCCCCGAGAAGTCTAATTCTCCGTCTATCGTAAATTCTTCATTGGCCGCGACTGCACCTGTTATAACATTCTCACCAAAGTAATTCGTCCCATGGAAGGAATGCATCAGTATATTCTCATGTACGGCGCTACTGGATTGTGCAGCTTGGAAAGAAATTAACTCGTCATCCACCAAATACGAAGCCAACCAATAATCACCGCCAGCTAATTCTTGGAGGAACTTCACACGTGATGTGGTAGTTATTTTTTCTCCATCAAAAACCGCCACAGAACCAACTCCTGCTTGAGGGGGATTCCCACTAAATGTTTCTACAAATATGTTGATTAAATCTCGTTTCTCTGCGGCAGTACCAGAAGTTACGTTCTGATTATCGTTCTCAATAAAGAATGAGGGTTGCGGAGCAGAACCAAAATTGTTTGAAATGGCTTTCGCAGTGGGAGTATCTAAATCATTATTGCTGCTGAAATGAACCATCCAGAAAACTACATTTTCTCCTTCAAAATCCTCCAACAAATCATTTTTAAAATTCCATCCCCAGGATCCACAAAGAGAACACCAATCCGCTGTTTTTTTCTGAATTAGGATCCATTGATCTTCACTTATTTCCTGAGCATTTACATTTATCGTAGTAAACGCAAAAAGTGCCAATGCTAATAATCTTTTCATCTTTGAGTTATTTTGTTTATGTTCTGTTAATTGCACATAATAAGTGCATTACAAATTGCTTTTTAGATTAATATGAGTTACAAATGTACAACTCTTAACGCAAATTATGGGAACTATTTTATTTTTGTCTTGTCGTCCGAGAAACGATATACTACTTAAAACGTGCCATTGGAAAAATTGTATATCACCGCTGTTACTACTTTGCCAACTGCTTTCAGTGTATTCTTATCGATGATATCCATGTTGTCTAAATGTGTGTGATGATAATGTCCAAATCCAGTTCTGCCGTTCGCTCTTGACATATTAATAATATCAATCATAGGAATTCTCAAATTCTGAATAACATACTTATGATCATCTTCCACCATTCCAGAATCCATATCCAAAAAATAGTTGCCATATGACATCTTCGCTGCCATATCCCATATCTTATCAAGGTATTTTGAAGCAGATTGTTTAGATAAATACTCTTTTCCGAATTCTGCATTCTTGGCACCCACCATATCCAATAGGATTCCAAACTCTGCTTTGTACCCCTTGACGTGTGGATTTGTAGACCAGTGTTTTGCGCCCAAACACCAATTTGTACCTTCTCCACTGTCTCCATTATCCTCAGCATCAAATAGTACGAAGTCGACTCCAACATCAATACCATTTTCTTTGATCAATCGAGCAATTTCTAAAAGAACCGCCACACCGGATCCACCATCATCTGCACCCAGAATAGGTTTGTCCCGCATGGATTCATCTTCATCCTTTTCTGCAACTTTTCTAGTGTCAAAATGTGCAGCAAGTAAAATTCTTTTCTTTTTGTCTGAATTTATAACGCCAATGATATTTGTCGCGGCTATATTTTTTACATCCAAGAAAGAAACTTTGAAATCTTGACGAATGACCTCATCCGTAACTTTTTCTAATTCTCCAGCCAAATAATCGATCAAGTCTTTATGTGCTTGAGTCCCTGGATATCTAGGTCCAAATGCAACTTGCTTTTCTACCAAGGCATACGCATTGTCAGGGCTAAACTTCGGAACCTTTCGCTTAGTAACTGCTTCTTTTTTTACCGTTGTATCTGCCGTTTTTGTATCCGAATTACAAGCAACGATGAATACTGTAGTTAAAAGTATAAAGCCTAATTTTTTTATAAAACCCATCATTTTTAATCAGTTTATTTTTTATTTCAATTTTCCGAGATCGACTGGTATAAAATCAATGCTTAGAACGCGTCTCAATACGACAATTTCATATTTCCAATCTCTTCAATTTTGCCAACGCTTCGGCCTCGCTCTGGAGAACTCTATCCAATCTCTCAAATCTTTTCAATCATTTCAATCTCCTCAATTTCTCGAATCTCTTCAATCTCCTTTCCTCATTTCATCGACCAAGTGGTACCATCCGCTCCATCTTTCAACGCAATATTCAATTCATTCATTTTATCACGTACTTGATCAGAGGTCGTCCAATCTTTATTTGCTCTGGCTTGTTGACGAATATCAATAATCAAATCCATTAGCCCTTCGACCAAATCATTATTATCGCCACTTTCCATATCATTTTTCAATGCAAAAATATCATTGAGGAAAATATCAAATGTAGATTTCAAAAGCTCCAGCGTTTCCGCACTCACAAGATTGATATCAATTTTGCCATCTACAAAACTATTAATGCTCGGTACAAGTGCAAACAATTGAGATAATGCCCTCGGTGTATTGAAATCATCATTCATATCAGCATATGCATTCTCAATTGTCTTTTTGATTTCAGTGTTGATCGGTGCTTCATCGCTGTTACCTGTAGTAGATAGCTTCTTCAGGCTTTTGTATGCCTCCATCATGCGTTTATAACCCTTCTCAGCGGCTAAAAGTGCATCGTTGGTCAAATCCAATGTAGATCTGTAATGCGATTGAAGCATAAAGAACTTGACAACCATGGGACTATATCCCTTCGTTACATGTGGGCTATCACCAGAAAACAATTCATATGGGGAAATAGTGTTTCCATCGCTTTTCGACATTTTTCTGCCATTCATGAGAAGCATGTTGGTGTGCAACCAATAATTGGCTGGTGAACAATTACAAGCTCCAATATTTTGCGCTACTTCGTTTTCATGATGTGGAAACTTGAGATCGTTTCCTCCACCGTGAATGTCGAATCTAGTACCGAGGTATTTTGTACTCATCGCACTGCACTCCAGATGCCAGCCAGGAAATCCAACCGACCACGGTGAGTTCCATTTCATCAAGTGATCATCTGCGGCTTTCATCCAAATGGCGAAATCAGAAGGATGCTTTTTCTCATCCTGATTTTTAAGGTCATCTCTTGTTTCGCTTAACAGATCATCGATGATGCGTCCCGACAGTTTTCCATATTCGCCAGTTTCCTGCGCAAATTTTATGGTGTCGAAATAGACGGAACCATTTTTTTCATAGCCATAGCCATTATCAATGATGGCCTGTACCATTTCAATTTGTTCGATAATGTGGCCCGTTGCACGAGGTTCGATCGATGGTTTTTCTGTATTAAAAATATCCATCATATGATGAAATCCATTCGAATATTTTTGAGCCACTTCCATGGGTTCCAGATTGTTCATTCTTGCTCCCTTCGACATTCTATCTTCACCATCATCCAAAAGGTGGCCTACATCTGTTATGTTTCGGACATATCTTACTTTATAACCAAGAACTTTGAGGTATCTGTAAATGATATCAAAACTTACGAAGGTTCGACAATTACCCAAGTGCACATCGCTGTAAACGGTAGGTCCGCAAACATACATTCCAATAAAACCAGGAGTAATGGGTTTAAACTCTTCTTTTTGCCGGGTAAGACTGTTGTGTACTAGTAATTTTTGCTCCATTCTTGAGTGAACTTCAATCATTTTAAATAAAGACTGCAAAAGTAAGGATAATGTTGGTTAAATGAAGATTATAAAAGGGATTGTTGTGATATGTTTAACCTTTAAATGCTCAGTTCATTTCGTAAGATTACCGGATGTTTTTGAAGTTATTATTCCATGAACCCTGGCATACATCTTTATTTAATCCAATTTGGGATTAAAATACTGATAGACCTTTCTGGCAGCTGCCTTTCCTGCAATCCGTTCCAACGATTCGAGCGGTTGCTGTTTTATGTTATTTACACTTTTAAAAGATTGAAGGAGAGACTGAGCTGTTTTTTTACCAATTCCTGGGATATCCGTTAACTCCGTTCCCAGGAAATTTTTTGATCTCAGATTTCGATGGAGCGTTAATGCAAATCGATGTGCTTCATCTCGGGCTTGTTGGATTAATTTGAGCGATTCAGATTTTTTGTTGATGTATAGTGGAATGGGATCATTGGGAAAATACAGTTCTTCCAATTTCTTGGCAATCCCAATTATTGTCACTTTATCCATCAAATCCAACTTCTCCAAACTTTTGACAGCAGAAGAAAGCTGCCCCTTACCTCCGTCAATTATAATCAATTGTGGAAGTGGTTCTTCTTCTTTTAATAGCCGGCTGTATCTGCGGTATACGACCTCCTCCATGGAGGCAAAATCATTGGGTCCTTCCACCGTTTTGATCTTAAAGTGACGATAATCCTTTTTGGAGGGTTTTGCATTTTTGAAGACGACGCAACTTGCGGTAGGATTGGTGCCCTGGATATTAGAGTTATCAAAGCACTCTAGATGAAAGGGCAGGACATCCATTTGTAAGTCATTTTGCAAGGTGCGTAGAATTCTTTCCGCAGATGTTTGCTTGCCAATTGCATTGATCTGAGCCTTCTTTTTTTGCAACAAATGATACGAGACATTCTTTTCAGACAATTGCATCAATTTGGCTTTATCACCTCGCTGAGGAATCGTGACCTGAATTTCAGGATCTTCCATTTCTACCTCGAATGGTACGACTATTTCCGGAGCTATACTATTATACTTTTCACGGATAACAGGAATCACAAATGAAAGTAAATCGGATTCGTCTTCATCCAGGTTTTTTTCCATTTCTATGGTGTCCGTATTGATCATCGCCCCATTAATTACCTTGATGTAATTGACGAAGGCATATTTCTCATCGGACTGGATCGTAAATACATCAACATCTTTAATAGTGGCACTCACTACGGTGGATTTTGCTTGATAGTCTTCCAGTGTATCCAGCTTATCTTTCATCTGCTGAGCCAGCTCGAATTGCATGGTTTCTGCATATTCCGCCATTTCTTTTTTAAGATAATCCTTAACCTGTTTGAAATTGCCACGAAGGATATTTTTTACCTGATCAATTTTATTATTGTACTCCTCCTCGGATTCGAGACCTTCACAAGGGCCTTTGCAATTTTTAATGTGATATTCCAGACAGACCTTAAATTTGCCTCTGTTGATGTTTCCTTCTGAAAGATTGAAAGTACATGTGCGCAGGGGGAAAAGTCGTTTTATCACTTCCAATAAGATCTTTGTACGAAATTTTGAAGTATAGGGTCCAAAATAAAGTGAGCCATCCCGAATTACCCGTCGTGTAAAGAATACGCGTGGAAATCGTTCTTTTTTGATGCACAAATACGTGTAGGACTTACCATCTTTCAGGCTGACGTTGTAGCGAGGTTGATTTTTTTTGATCAACGTGTTTTCCAAAAGCAATGCATCATGTTCGGAGTCTACAATGGTGAATTCGATGTGATGTGCATTGCGAACCAGCGCTTTGGTTTTGTATTGCTGATGCTTTTTTTCTCCGAAATATGAACTTAGCCTGTTTCTGAGATTTTTGGCCTTGCCCACATAAAGAATCGTGTTTTCTTCATTCAAAAATCTATATACCCCAGGCTCCTTTGGAATAGATGACGCAAATTCTCTGAATTCTTTTGTAGTCATGGATCTTCAATAAAAGTATCTCATATATTTTGAAGAATACCAGGTTAAAAGATAAATTTTAGCGGTATTCATTCTTTAAAGAAACAATTACTTTGATAAAAAAGTTGGTAAAATGATGGCATTAAACCAACGCTCCATTAAGAACCTCCTGTACCACATCCGGATTCAATAATGTAGAAATATCCCCTAAATTGTTACCATCTTTAGAGGCGATTTTCCGTAAAATTCTACGCATGATTTTTCCGGATCTTGTTTTAGGTAAACCACTTACAAATTGGATAAGATCTGGTTTGGCAATAGGACCAATCTCTTTGGTTACCACCTCTAAAATCTCTTTCCTGAATGCATCATCCGTTTCTTTGTCTTGTGTAATTACATAGGCATAAATACCTTGCCCCTTGATGTCATGAGGATAACCTACGACAGCAGATTCTACCACATTCGGATGTTCATTGATAGCATTTTCAACCTCTGCCGTTCCCATCCTATGACCGGAAACATTGATTACATCGTCCACTCGGCCGATGACGCGTATCCGGCCATCACGGTCACGTCTTGCTCCGTCTCCCGTAAAATACATGCCTTCAAAAGCAGAGAAATACACATTTTTACATCGTTCGTGATCGCCATATATTGTTCGGATTATCGATGGCCACGGAAATTTTATACATAACAATCCCTCGACATCATTCTCTGTTTTTACATTTCCGTCCTTGTCCACCAGTACAGGCTGCACGCCTGGCATTGGATAGCTGGCATAGGTGGGTTTGGTATCTGTAATGCCGGGTAGGGGAGTAATGAGGATGCCGCCCGTCTCTGTCTGCCACCAAGTATCAACGATCGGCGCTTTGCCTTTTCCGATATGGTCATTATACCAGTGCCATGCCTCCTCATTGATGGGTTCGCCAACCGATCCTAGCACTTTCAAAGATGACAGATCATATTTTGCCGGCCACTCTTCTCCTTTGGCCATTAGTGCTCTTATTGCTGTGGGTGCCGTATAAAACTGATTGACCTGATGTTTTTCACAGATTTCCCAAAACCGACCCGCATCAGGATAAGTAGGAACTCCCTCAAACATCATGGTCGTTGCACCGGCCAACAAAGGTCCATAGACAATATACGAATGACCAGTGATCCAGCCAATATCCGCCGTACACCAATAAATATCTCCTTTTTTATATTGAAACACATTCCGAAAACTAAAACACGTGTATACCATATATCCGCCACATGTATGTACTACCCCTTTGGGCTTACCAGTGGATCCCGAAGTATACAGGATAAAGAGAATATCTTCGCTATCCATGATCTCAGGACTACAAATATTCATTTGACCATCTACCGTGTCATGCCACCATACATCAACTTCATCGCTCCAATTGATTTCACCTCCCGTATTTTTATGCACCAATACTGTCTCCACACTGTTGCAGGAAATGTCCATGGCATCATCTACAACTTGCTTTACAGGGATCGTTTTTGCACCGCGATTGTTGTAATCCGAACAAATGATCATTTTAGCCTCGGCATCATCTACCCGATCCGCCAACGCTTGTGCTGAAAATCCAGCAAATACAACAGAATGAATTGCACCAATTCTTGCACAAGCCAACACACCAATGGCCAATTCCGGCACCATAGGCATATAGAATATGACCCGATCGCCTTTTCCTATTCCTTTTGATTTTAACCCATTGGCACACTTACTTACTTCACTCAATAATTCGAAGTAAGTATATTTCTTAGCTTCTTCGTTGGGATCATTGGGTTCCCAGATAATTGCTATTTCATCACCTTTTTCAGCAACGTGCCGATCCAGGCAATTTTCTGTAATGTTCAGTTTACCATTTAAAAACCATTGGACGTTTGGCTCTTCGAAATTCCATTCAAGCGTTTTTTGAAAAGGATAAAACCAGGTAAACGTTTCGGCTTGTGCTTTCCAAAATTCTTCCGGGTTTTCTACGCTTTTGGCATATACCTCATGATATTCTTCCAGTGAGTTGATTTGTGTGGTCATATTCATAATTTAGATAAGAACTATAAATATAAAATCCTTTAACCAAATGCCTAAAAAGAAAAAGAAAAGTGTGTCAATTAAAATTTTCTGATTTAGAAAGAAGATGTTATTCCATTTTGCAACTGTTGTAACTATGCTATGCAAACAGCGGTTAGTCGTCCTAATAAATGTAATAGTTCTGTAGAATATAAGTATGAAACTCAAGAGATTATTATATAAGTAATTTCTCGACTTCGTTGGAAAGGACAATTACCTATCTCTTCAATTTTTCCAATCGTTTGACTGCATTCTGTAGAACTTTCTCCAATCTTATAAACCTTTTCAATCTTTATTCTCCAAAGCCGTGGAGATTCCCAATAGAATGTAATAAGCCGATTTTGGGTTAGTAGCCAGAGGAATATTGTGTACGTCACACAACCGCATCAGCATTTGCACGTCAGGTTCGTGAGGGTGTTTGTCCAAGGGATCTCTAAAAAATATCACAGCATGAATTTCTCCTTCGGCGAGTTTGGCGGCTATTTGAGCATCTCCACCTTTGGGTCCGCTCAAAAGTCTTACGACATCAAATCCTTCTTTTTCAATATGACCGCCAGTCGTGCCGGTGGCATAAATCTTTGTATTCTCAAGAAATTTTTTGTTTCCAACGACAAAGGAAACCATTTCCGGTTTTTTACCGTCGTGAGCAATCAGTGCGATATTAATCATAGAAATTCTTTGTAGGTCAAAAGTAATGATTCTAAACGCTACCTCACATTGTACCGGTGTTAATTAATTTTGAAGTTGCAGCAGGGTGTTTTTTGCTTCTTTAGTAAAGTTTAAAAATCCTGGCTATTTTTGACGCAGTTTTGCAAATAGATAATCGTCTCAAATTGATAGAGAATATCTAATGTAGAACGAGAACGTAGTGAAACTAAAAATATGCCATCAATAAGAGAGTTGTACTTGCAGCATGTGGCGCAAACCAGCGAGATGCCACTAATGTTGGAAATTGAGCGTGCAGAAGGTATGTATTTGTACGCCAATTCAGGGAAAAGGTATCTGGACTTAAACTCAGGAATTTCGGTTTCATCTCTGGGACATCGTCATCCAAATGTCATTGCTGCAGTCAAAAATCAATTGGACAAACACCTTCATACCATGGTGTATGGCGAGCATATTCATACTCCTCAAGTTCAATTTGCAAAGTTGCTATCTCAGCATTTAGATAACGGACTTGATTCCGTGTATTATTTGAATAGTGGGACCGAAGCTGTAGAAGGCGCACTTAAACTGGCCCGAAGGCATACGGGTAGGTATAAGATTATTGCCTGTAGGAATGCTTATCATGGAAGTACAATGGGGAGTGAAAGTTTGCGAAGTGACGATGATTTTACAAGGAACTTTATGCCCGGAGTACCCGGTATTTATCATATTGATTTTAATGATGAGTCACAGTTGGATCAGATAGATGAAGAGACTGCATGCATTATTTTAGAGCCCGTACAAGCAGAGTCGGGAGTAAATCCTCCAAAGAACAATTATCTCAAGAAAGTCAAAAATCGTTGTGAGGAAGTAGGAGCGCTAATGGTGTTGGATGAAATTCAGACCGGTTTTGGCAGGACAGGTTTTCTTTTTGCCCATAAAAAGTATGAGGTTGTACCGGATATTTTGCTCATTGCCAAATCAATGGGGGGAGGTATGCCAGTAAGCGCTTTTGTAGCACCCAAAGAAGTGATGATGTCTATTGCACGCAAACCGATGTTGGGACATATTACAACGTTTGGTGGGCATCCTGTATGTGTGGCCGCTGCGCATGCTACGTTAAAAACCTTGGTAGAGGGAGATATTTATCAGGATGTAATTCGAAAAGAGAAACTAATTCACGAAAAACTCAATCATCCTGTGATCAGAGAAATTCGTTCCAGTGGGTTGATGATGGCTGTAGAGCTCAGACGAAGAAAATTTCTCAAGCATGTAGTAAACTATACCATAGAGCATGGCGCATTGATCGATTATTTTTTGTTTAATTCCAAGTCTTTTCGGTTGGCTCCTCCTTTGATTATAAATGACGAACAAATTGAAGAAGGGTGCAATATCTTATTAAATGCCATGGATTATGCGGCATCAAAATATCAAAAATCCTAAGCTATGAAAAACCTGCCAATTGGTACATTGATCAATGTGACCACAGTTGTAGTGGGTAGTCTTTTGGGATTGATGCTGCAGCAGATTTTTACTGAGAATATTGAAAAAATAGTATTTCAGGCCATCGGTCTGGGCACAATCTTGATAGGGTTGAAAATGGCGTTAAAGTTGCCGGACGGATATCTTCTGGTTGTCATATTCAGCATGATTTTAGGGGGCATATTTGGCGAATTAATTCAACTGGATGCCTGGATGCTTGGACTTTCGGAACAATTGAAAAATAGCCTTGGGTTGACTGAATCGCGTTTTTCCGAAGGATTGATTACGGCGTTTTTGCTTTTTTGTATTGGAAGTATGACCATTGTAGGGGCCATTGAAGAGGGACTGAATCAGAATCGAGAATTGTTAATCGTGAAATCCACGCTAGACGGATTTTCATCCATTGCACTGGCGGCCAGTTTTGGGGTTGGAGTGTTGTTTTCTGTGATTCCTTTATTTGTTTTTCAAGGTGGTCTAACGGTGGGATCCAAGCGAATGAGTCGAATTTTTGATCAAACCACCATTGATGTTTTGAGTGCAATTGGTGGCATACTTATCATTGGCATATCCATCAATATTCTTGGTTTGGGTAGCATAAATCTTGAAAATCTACTACCATCTTTGTTATTATCCATCCTGTTGGTCAAGGCCAATCAAAAATGGATCGCTTTTCGTGCCAAACAAGAAATGGATAGTATGTCAAAAAAGTGACTGAATGCTGTATTGGTTTGACGTGTTCAACTTGTTCTTACCAATTCGCGCTTTGATTTGGTGTTTTTTTGAATTGCTTTCTTGGTTTGATTTAAATCTCTATCAATTCGACCTAGGATTTCTTTGGTCTCATCTGAGGCGGATTGTAGGCATTGGATCGCATTTTTGAGTTTATTTTGCAAAATCCAGTCACCGATTAAAAAATCATAGAATGAATGCACAAAATCCTCATACTTGTAAATGCTAAAGAAGCTATACTGAGTGTATATATCACTCAATTCTTTATCTAGTTTGCCCAAGTAAAAATTGATCTCACTAATGTCTTTAAGCGCATCATCTATATACGTTTTTTTAGCGTAAGATGATTGTTTTCCTACTCCTTTCATTTTGGTGTATTGGAAGTTTTTTACCTTTTTTAGTTTTAGAAATGCTTTGGTTATTACTTTTTCAACGACCAGCGCGACCGCCCTTGCTTCCTGAACTTCTCTTTTAAATGTTTGCAATCGATCCAGCTCTTGATTGATCTCTTTAATTTTTGGAGCCTGCTCAGCATTTTGATAGAGGATCCTTTGTTCTTTGACCTTTAAATAATAATCCAACGATTTCTGAAGTTCAGAAGTGTCCTTTACTTTTTTTGACAGAACCTCTTGCTCATACTCCATCAATTCAATTTCCCGAGCTATAGAGTTATATTCCATTACAGCTTGCAAGTACTCCTGACGCTCTTTCTCAAGTTGTTCTTGTCGGTTGCCTAAAATTGTACTGAATAGAATATGAGTTGATGTCTTTTCGATTTTTTGTAGATCCTGATGTTCTTTTTGCAAGTTGGATTTATGGGCGACCAGATCACTGTACATCATATCCAACTGCAATTTTATTACAGAAAGCCGTTTCTTAGTTTTTTCTATCTGAAAAATCTCATCGTGAAGAAGTTTGATTTTTTCTTCAACATTATCAAGATTCATAGAGTATTCAAGTTGGTTCTTCGTTTACAGTAACAATTTAACTACAAAATTTTGTTCCAGGATTTAGTAAAATCCTTATCAATGGCTAAGGCATAATTCGATTTCCCTTTTCGGATATCTTCCATCAACTGCAATTGCCGTGGAGAAAGATATTCATCCGGAGATATTCCTTTGGAAAGCGCTGTGTTCACCCTTAATGCCTGAAGACTTGTCATGGGTAGATATTTGTAAACCGTATTAAAGGTGTAATACTTAGGTTGGTTATCCGATCTAAATTTTCCAGTGCCCCTGGTATGAATTTTTAGATTTTTGGCAGCTTTCAGTTCTCTCTGGTCGTCGGAATAGACAGCATCTGCACATCTTTTATTGGCGGCATAAGTCATTAAATCTTTTTCTTTGAGCTCATTTGCGTCATACTTTACTTTTACCACTTCAGTGCCATTCATAAAACCTGCTTTGGTAGCGACCACACCATCAAGATCACCCAGATTCTTTTCTCCGGACCAAAAGCAATACATGGAAAGATGTGTCTCTCTTATGTCGCGGGCGGAATGTTCTTTTTGCAACAAATCCAAATAATTAGGAATCAATTGATTGGAAGCAAGAATGCCATTTGCAATCGTTTCGATCAAACTATTCATGTCATATCTGCCATTCAATCGCTTAACCAAGTCTTTTTCGCTTTTGCCATCAATTATTCGTGCTACCGGATTGTTCCACGATGGCTCTCCAAATTTTCGAAGTACATCCGCGTCCGCTCCGCCCTTATTATTGAATATGGCCAAGGGAATAAAGTAAGTTTCGATTGCCTCAACGATATGAGGATGAGTCAGCAGATTGTTGCCATAATTTCTGCAGGTAATGCATCCAGGCACTTCTTGAAACAAAATGAAAACAGGCTTGTCTTCTTTTTTTGATTTTTCTATTGCACCCTCGTAAGAACGATTCCAATTTACATAACCTAGCTCTTCGGCTTGTTTAGGCAGGGCAGTCCATGATTGACTGTATAGGGGAATTGAAAGTGCAAGTACCAAGGTGATTATAGATAACAAATGTTTCATATGATTATAAAATTCTGATTTATGGTATAATGATTTCATCCGGTAGACTATTGGATTTTGTGTGGATATTAGGAGGGTTATGTCCTGGACCAAACAAATGCCAAAAGAATTACAACAATCCATTCAGACGTTTTTTCATGTCTTCAAGCGTATGCATTCCTTTACCTGAGTATTCCAGCTTGCCTTCTTTGTAGATCATAATCGCTGGTATGCTATTAATCTTCAATTTATTGGAAAGCGCTTGATTTTTGTCTACGTTAATTTTAATCACTCGTACTGTATCACCTAATTCATCTTTTAGTTGCTCAACTATGGGTGAAAATGCTTTACATGGACCGCACCAATCCGCATAGAAATCGATTAGGATGGGTTTCTTGCTATTTATTAATGTTTCGAAAGATGATTTAGCCATTTCAGATGTTATATTTCGGATTCAAAACTATTTCAATGAATAAATACATTGTATTGCTAATTATAGTTTCAATTAGTTTTTCGTGCAAAGATAAAACGGTTCAAAAAACTGATGCGGAAAATAATGTAGCTCCGGATGCTGATTTAAGTGAATTATATCAATATTACCATTCAAATCCACAGACACTTGAGCAAAGAGAAGAAAATCAGATCATAGAATACGCTGCTGACAATAATTTGTCCGCTGTTCGGACCAGAAGTGGAATTTATATTGCCCGACATGTGGCGGGAGATGGAGATTCGGTTAAATGGGGTGATCCACTTACGGTTGATTACAGGGGGTATTTTTTAGATGGGAAAGCATTCGATTCTTCGTATAAAAGGGGTAAACCGATTAGTTTTAGAGTAGGATCCATGGTGCCTGGATGGAATGAAGCTTTTCCATTTTTGAAAGTAGGAAGTACGGCTACGTTTATCATTCCATCTCATATGGGGTATGGAAAACGAGGATTTCCAGGGTTCGTAGAACCAGATCAAATTCTCGTTTTTGATGTAGAAATCTTAACGGATAGGAATAAAAACGATTAGAATTTGGTTATTTTGATAGCGAAGAATGCAACGTACCCAATTTGTCGATGTCTTATAAGTACACATAAAAACAAATTCAATGAAAAATCTTATCAAAGCTACCTTTGTTTTATTAATAACTCTTTTTGCAATTTCAACCAATGGGCAAACAATACGAAACGTTGATTCTTTTAATCAATTAAGTGCCAGCTCTAGCGTCAAGATAAAATTAATAAAGTCCAATGAGCAGAAGATAGAATTCAAAATGACCAAGGGGGACGAAAGCAATCTTATCACGGAAGTAAAAAATGGTAAACTCATTGTGAAAATAAAGAGCAAGATGTTTAGTTCGAATAATAATACCAAGGCTGCTGTGAAGGTTTATTATACGGAACTGAATGACGTTGAAGCAAGTGCAGGAGCTTCTATAAAAGCAGAAGAGCCCATAAATGCGAATGAAATAGATCTTGAAGTTTCCAGCGGAGCGGTGATGGATGTCGAAGTAAAGGCACAAAGAGTGGAGGCAGAAGCATCGTCTGGTGGCAGATTACTGATAGAGGGTAGTGCTACGAACGGCGAATATGAAGCAAGCTCAGGAGCCAACATTGATGCAACATTGCTCATATGTGACAATGTCAATGCAGAAGCCAGTTCTGGCGGAAAAATGAAAGTACATGCCAATAAAAAATTAAATGCAGATGCAAGTTCCGGTGGATCAATTCGCTACAAGGGTGATGTAGATAATGTGGCTTCAGATGCAGGATGGTCCGGAAAGGTTAAACGTATTAATTGATGAAGTGATTCAGTTTAAAAATATAAGTTGATTAACAAGATAAGGAATGTCCGTCGATTTGTTTCGATGGGCATTTTTTCATTAAAATCAATAAATATAAGGGTTTAGGACATACTTCAATGCAACCTTCTCCTATTATATCTGTCTTTAAGGCATTGAAGAATATTTAACAAACACATTACTATGAGAAATAAATTAACAATCGTATTTGCTCTGTTTTTTATGTTTTCCTCTATACTTTTGATTGGTCAAAGTAGGAATGTTGACAATTTTCACGCGGTATCCATAAGTTCAGGAATCACGGCTAAATTGGTCAAATCAAATTCTCCAAAAGTAGAATATACAATCAAGAAAGGAAGTGACGAAGATTTGATTACCAAGGTAAAAAATGGAGTCTTGTACGTAAAAACAAAATCCAAAATGGGATGGGGCAATTCCGTCCAAGTAGACGTAACCGTTCATTACACTAATTTGGACGACATTGAGGTAAGTTCAGGGTGTACCGTAAAATCAGAGGGCACTATAACTTCAAATTCTTTGGACATTGAAGTAGGAAGCGGATCAACTGCTCATTTTGAGATAGAAGCTGATGAAGTTGACGCAGATGTTTCTTCTGGTTCAACCCTAAAGTTAAAAGGTAAAGCAAGTAAAGGTGACTTTGAAGCGGCTTCAGGCTCCACATTGAATGCTGATCATCTTATAATCGATGATGCTGATGTTGAAGCAAGTTCCGGATCGTCCGTATTTATTCACGTTAATAACAGACTGGATGCGAGTGCAGCATCTGGGTCAGCCATATACTATACTGGAGATGTGAAAATAAAGAATATTGATGCAGGTTGGTCCGGAAGCGTAACAAGAAAAGGATAGTTGGGTAAGCACCTGGCACGCATTCTATCATAGCACGAAAAAAGTGGCATGGGATAAAGCATCTCATGCCACTTTTTATTCTAAGAAATTACTTCATAGAGCAATTATTACATAGACTATAATGTTTTTCCAGAAATGACTTGTCCAGGAAAATCTTATGTATTGTTGAATCAGAAAGTCATAGATTTAAGCTTTAAAAAATTACCTCTAGGGCAATTCCAATCTTGCATTGGGTATATCATACAATGCTATATATTTCAGTTTATTATGCACCCTGCAAGGATGTTACAATATGACAAGTGAACACGGATAGAATGTATATATCGTTATACACATAATCATTGTTCCAATTATTTTACGCGTTTTTTAACAACATTTCATTTTTTGATGTAGAAGTGATTTAATTCTACTTTAAGACATTTAAACAAATAAGAGTAATTAGGATTTTTGCTCAATCGCGGAACCGCACAATCGCCTAAATTTGAAAAATCCCCAAGCATCAGCTCTTGAGTTTTAGAATTTTCACAATTCAAAATCAACTATCCAACTTCAAAAATCCATATTTCTCTCTTTTTACCTTAATCTCTCAAAGTAGTA
>JBCCVV010000131.1:0-18160 GCA_039194925.1 Bacteroidota bacterium | reverse complement strand
ACAAAAGAGAAAAAGACCCCCTTCAACTTCATGAAGGAGGGTCCCATCCCAAAAACAGTAAATTCTTAGTAGAATTTATCTACGTGTATCTTAATCAATCATTATCATTTTCTTAGAAGCGAAGTATTTTCCTGCTTCAAGTTGATAGTACATCACACCGGAAGCACCCAGTTGATTTCTATCAATTGTGATTTGATTGTATCCTTTTGTAAATTGTTGCTGCACTCTTTGAACAACCTTTCCGGTAAGATCAAAGACAGTTAATGTTCCACCCAATGTTTCTGGTAAATCAAACGCAATTATAGTAGATTCTCCAAATGGATTCGGAGTATTCTGATAAAGAGTAAACTCAGAAACCGTAACTTCTCTTCCTTCGATAGCGTAGTCAATTGCGTAAGTATTCAAATCTACATCATACATTTCAGCTGAAATCCGCTTAGAATTAATAGTTAAGGCATTCGCTATTTCTCCACTTGCTGTAGAAACCAATTCGATTTCAAACAATACTTCACCATCTAGTAGTGATATACCTTCCGGATTATTCCAACTCACTGTAACAATTCCTTTAGAAAGCATGCTAAATCCAATATTATAATCATTAATATTAATAGCACCAGACGATAATCCATTGAATTCTATAGACTTACCTATTTCAATTGAAAACTGCATACCAGTTGTTGTAATATCAGCATTAGCCATTACTGGAACACTAATAATGTCACCAGTTTCGTATTCCTGATTAGCTGAACTAAGTGCTATTGTACGATTTGCTCTTGGAGTAGAAGTATTTGAATGCAAATTAGTTGCTGCATCATCATTTACATCTCCAACTTTCAATGCTACAAAATCAATGGTCATATCTGAATTCAACGTAGGTATTTCATATTCACCAGGTATCTCCGTTGCAAACACATCGTTTTCATCAGGGAATTCAAAACTTGCATCGATAAACCTCCAAGATCCATTATTCTTGAATTCTTCATCAATTCCGAGTATTACTCTTCTTAGATCTAACAAATCAACGGAGGATACTTCTTTGTCATTATTAATATCTGCAGCTACTATCTTGTAGGGAGAGTCTAGCGCCTGTAATTCTAATATATGTCTCTGAATCAAAACCAAATCCAAGGTAGAGAGACCATTATTGTAATCATCGTTCTTAACCGGATGTACTTTATAAGCACCACCGTAAGGCATAGATGGGAAGGCATATAGACCTTCTACATCAGTAGTTTCAGAAGTCAATTCACTACCTAATAATTGAACAGTAGCATTCTCTAGATTAGCATTTAAAATCGTAGCAATACCTCCTTGAATTTCAGCTTTCATCTGTGAACAAGCATTCATGTTGTCTTGGACATCTACGGAAGTAGTGCAAAACGATTGAATAATAGAATCTTGTGGAGTTACTACGGCAGCATAAATATCAACACTTTGCTCACCCAATGTATTACAATCGAACACCATTCCATTAGTTACTTCAATTCTATCTCCATTTGGTAGTAATGTATTACCTGTCGTAGAGAAGAATACTGGTTCGAAAGATAAATATACTGTGTAACCACAAGGATGGAAGCTACCAGCATCAAAATCATTAGCCCATAATTCCACCATACCAAAATCAACTTCGCCATCTCCATTTTCATCAATTGGCATCAAATCAACTGCAAGACCATCATAACAGTAAGCTGTTGGTGCTTTACAATTAACGATATCAAATAACTGCTCACATGAGACTACATTACCGCACTTATCTTCAAAAGAATATAGGATTCTATGAGAACCTACTGGATATGTTCCACTTGCATCTATTTCATTTCCAACACCCGTTTGTGTGAGACCTGGGTCGAAAGAGCCATCATTATTTACATCAATTTGATATGTCCACAATAATAGTTCGGTACAATTATCCGTTGCGGTAGCACCTAGTTCAATTGGTCCATCCAAGCAATCTGAATCATAAGTACATACAGAAACTCTTTCGCAGCTGCTAGTAATCTCAGGATCCACAGGATCATTGATTTTAATAATCTGAACCCATGTCCACTCTGGATAGTTAGTGCTACCGGTAGTTCCAGAATTAAACTGACACCAATCAATCACCCTCCACTCTCTTACAATTTTAAAACATGCATCACCATTACTATTATTGAAAGGGAAGATTTGATCGTCGTAATTCGCACCTACTAGATCACAAGCTCCTTCATTAAATGTTGGGAATTGAGATCCGACGGGAAGGTTTTCCGGTAAAAAGTCAGTGCTACTAGGATCTAAGCATCCTTCCATTTCAACATCTTCTGGCCAATCAATGTCATCACCAAACTCATTAAAAGGATCAAGAGGAGTAAATGTGATGAATTGCGTACAACTTGCAAAATTTGATGTTCCTTCCTCGCCTACAGAAATTGTTCTCGTCAAAGTTCCTATATTACATTGGTTCAAGGTCCCTGATAAAACTTCAGTTGGCTCGAGGTCAGTACAATTGTCAATTACTGTGGCAGCACCAAAAAATTGATCCAGGTTATCTTCATCATAAGCAAAATCGCAATTAACAGTTAATGAAGCTGGACAAATAATAGTGGGTGCAAGTTTGTCTTGTACAGTAACACTAACCATACAATCATTTACATTGCCTGAGGCATCTGTTGCTCTCATAATAACCATTACATCATCACCTTGATCTGCACAACAGAATCGAACATACTCATCAAATATATCATCATCTATATTGTCACAATTTACTCCATCATCCATTCTCTTTACTGTTAAACTCACCAATTCACATTCGTCGTAACTTCCATCATCAAAAACTGAAGCATGTACCCAAGCATATCCGTCTGATGTCAATGCCACTGTTGTAAATTGATCACATATTGCTACAGGAGGAGTTAAATCAGAAACGAAAACATTCATTTCACAACTAGAAGAATTTCCACATTCATCATAAGCAGTATAGGTAACAACTGTGGTTCCTACATCCAATTGACATAACCCACCATTAGTTGTTAGCAAAGGTGTAGCTCCATCATCCTTCGTCACAACAAATGTTATTTCATCGCTACAATTGTCTGAAACATCAGCAGGTGGTAAAAGCACAGTTGCCTCACAATAGTGTGTATTTGTGCTTGCAGTAATGTCATTAGGACAAGTAATATCAGGGCCATCATTATCCACGATTTCAATCATTTGGATGAATTCATACGTTCTTTGAGGGTTGCTGCATGACCATTCAATCACGTTCCAAGTTCTCATAATTTTCTTTACACACCCACCTGGAAATAATTCAATATCATTATATGTCACTAAGATATTACAGATAGAATATGGATTAGGGTAGAGATCAACACCGTCCAATGTAGGAACTCCAGTCCCTGCAACTCCATTTATAGCAATTGGAGAAGGATATCCATCTTCATTCAATGGAAAGTTGCCGTCACATTCTAATGCAGTATCATTAACTAACAATAAATTATCAGGTCCATCAATTTCTTCCAAATCCTCAATTCTCAACACCTCCATTTCGACAGTACATGGCGCAGATTGCAAACCTTGTTCATCAACAGCAATCCATGTTTTAGTTATTATCTTAATAATTTCCTCATCCAAGTTACTATTGCAATCATTAATTGTTTCTGTCGAATCAATTAATATGATTTCAGCAATACCACAATTATCACTTGCTATTGGCTCATAATCATCAACGGTATAGCAAAAAATTGGACCAGTAGGGTCTGGACATTCGATGGTTGGTGGCAATTTGTCTTCAATAACAAGATCACCCCAACATGAGTTATTTGAATTAAGATCAGTTACTATTACTTTTAAAGTTTGACCGACATAATCTGATGTTACTAAAGCACCTGGAACTTCATTTCCCAAAGCATCATTAACAGTTACCTCAAAATTGCCGCCAACGCAGCCAGAAGTATCTGCAACCATACTTACTGTAATTAACGCCTCACAAGAAGCATCATCCAGAGAAACATTTGTAGTACCGTTACATGCTAAAGAGCATTGAGCAAATGCCATCTGAGCACTTGTCAAAACAAACAAGGCTCCAATCAACATCATCTTAAGAGCTTGCTTTTTGAGAAACGTAAAATTCGTTTTCTTCATGAGATCCGTTTTTAAATTAAAAATTTTACTGTTTGGGGATAAAGCCTTACAATCAAACTTTACAATCCCAAATATTTGTGATTAATAAATTTCTAAATATGTGTAGCACGAACTTCCAGTTCACGCAACGGATCTATTATCAATAAAAATGGTTGGATCAGACTTTCGTCTGGATTAGGTTATATTATCATAAATTGGTCGGAATCTAAGTCGTAAAACAAACCTAGACAACACAAAGATATTCACAAAATACAAATAACAAAATTTTTTAATATGTAATTTTTAAAATAACTTTAATTATGGATTATTATCTATAAGTAATTTCACCTTTAAGGAAACATCTAATACTTGAATTTAAAGTCATAGTGCATCAACATCAATAGCTTAATTTTAACTCTAAGTGGACATATCAAAATTTGAGCGATACAACTTTTAATCAAATACTCACTATTGAAGCGAAATTAAAGCACCTTTAGTATTTTCGTTTAACTAACTCGTAATTGATTTCATTTTTAATTCGTTTGCATCGTACTTTCTAGAAGATTCATAACGTATTATAGACGCTACTCTTATAATTAACTCAATTTTCTGATCCTTACATTGGTATCTCATATATTGCTTTTCTATAAGATTCAAAAATACATAATCAAGCCGAGTGACCTAAAATAGGGTCTAATACATCATCATAAAACTTTTCTTTTACCTCAATTCTCTTGCCACATCAAACGTATTGTTTAGTATTACCGCCGCTGCTAGAATTATAAACATGTAAAATTTCGTATTTGTATGACGAATACAAAGGAATCCTATTGGTTTAAACAAGCAATTCGGATATGTCTTATTAATATGGTTTACTCAGGGGTTCCAACATGGACCATTCTGTTTAATGATCGATTATATTGCTCGTTCAATACAAATCTCTTATTTATATAACGCCTTTAACTTTATCCAATTTCATTTCAATTATCACCACTTTATTTTCATTCACTAGTCCAAACCCCTTCGTAAGGCCTTTTATTTTCGAAATTGTAAAGTTTTCCATCAATCCAATCAATAACAGTTTTAGTGTATCTCCCTTAAAGAACTCTAGATGCATATTTTTCTCAATAAGCTCTTTAATCCTCTTGTTAAAGTGTACTTTACATTCTTTGCTAACTTTCAATTTCACTACGTTTTACGATGTGGAACTATTACTCAAAATATTGTCGTCCATCAACGAACTCTAACACCTTCTTCATTATTTACTTTTAGTTTCGATAAAATCATCCGGACTTCTCATGACTTTTTTCAATAATCGAATACTTCAGATATAGAGTTGATAGTAATTTACATAACGTATGTAAAAATCCTCATCTTCTTCTGACTCCTTATCCAATTCTTCCAGCATCAAGGCCCAACTTAAGATTTCTGCTCGTCAGACCAAAACTTTGACTTCCATTTTCTTCAGCTTAAATCATGCGACTTCTATTCTACCTTTCAATCTAACTTATTCTTTTTACTTGTCGCGCATAGTAGAGATTTTAACCTTTAATTAGTACAGATGAATATCGAGTGAGTAATTATAAAAAAGCCCCCCTTCATAAATGAAGAGAGGCCATCCCAAAAACCGATTTAAACTTAACTCAGTTTTGAGTTTATGTTATGAAATCATTTATTCAATGATGATCATTTTCTTAGTAGCTGAGAATTCACCACTTTCTAATGTGTAGTATAGAACGCCACTAACACCTAATTGATTAGATTCAAAGTTTACAGTGTTGTATCCTTTAGCTCCATCAATATTTCTCTTAGTTACCATTCTACCATCTACATCGAAAACAGTAATTGTCGCAGCACCAGCTTCAGCTAAGTTGAATCCAATTACAGTTGGTCCGTTGAATGGGTTTGGCTCATTCTGGAACAATGCATTAGAAGAAACTTCTGCAATTTTACCTCTTGTAGAGATAGTTACATCTCTCAGCTCAAGTGACTCTCCTACGTATGCTTCTGCACCAGTTACCTTAGAAGTAATATCAATCATATTACCTAAGTTACCGTTTTGAGTTGCGACGAATGTAGCAGTGAAAACGGCCTCTGATGAACTTGCAGTTCTTGCCTTAGTATCGCTATAACTAACAGTTACAACTTCATTTGACAATACTCCTACATTAGCATCATTCATAGTAACAACTCCACTCTGAACTCCTGCGAACTCAAGTCCGTTAAGCTCCATTGTGAACTGGTAACCATAAACATCTGCAAAGTCCTCACTTGTAAATTCTACTTCAACTGTTTCACCCTTAGTTACTTCCTTATCTGTAATTACAAGGTTAATTGACTTATTAGATCTTACTGTGGCGACTCCGTTTGTAAGATTAGCAACTGCATCGTCAGATACATCACCAATTTTTACAGCCAAGAAATCATTGTTATTCATATCAGATTGCAAATTAGCTATGTCAATAGCATAATCTACATTAGCAAGATCCATATTCATAGTCAATGTTTGAGCTGCATCAGGGAATCTCCATGACTCATTATTTGGGAATGTTGTAGTAACACCCAATATTGTCATTCTTAATTCAAGTAGATCAACCGCAGAAATCTCATAATCCGAATTAATATCAGCTGCAATTAACTTATACGGAGCATCTAATTCTTTAATTTGAAGAATATGTCTCTGTATAATTACAAGGTCCATAGTAGATACTCCATTTAGAGGATTAACATCTTTACTTGCAGATACTTGATAATTCAAACCATTTGGTTGATTATTGAATGCATACTGACCTTCATCATCAGTCATATCTACTTTTGGGAACTCACTGAAGTTGGCTTCTAGAGTAGCCTCAACGTCTGCAACTGCATCACCAGCTTCTGTTTCAATTCCTCCTGCAATTCTACTACCTTCAGAACAAAGTCCTGGATTATCAACTATAGTTAAAAAGACTGTGCAGAGATCAGCATTGTCTTTCTCATCCCATACATACATTTGTACCTCTACAGGTGAATTTGCCACATCATCACAACCGAACGTTCTTGAAGAACTTCTTCTTGCTGGATCGTAAGCTGGATCATCTTGTGGAGGGGTATCAGTAAATGTATACCTTAAGTTTTCTTGATCTGTACAGTTGTCGAAAGAACCTATGTTAAAGTCTATAGCCCAAAGATCTACACCAGGATTTCCATCAGGCCCCATGTCCATAACAGCACTACTTAAACTTACACAGTAAGGCGTAGGTGCTTTCTTATCAACTACCATGAAAGAGTAATCACATGTAGTAACGTTATTACATCCATCAGTTACTTTCCAGTAAACTTTATGGTTACTCATACTACCAACAATATCAGGAAGTGGAACTGAAACCGTTTCTCCATTAGCTGTTGGTGAAAGATATACATCAGGAATACCATTTCCATTAGTATCATTAAATTGCGTATCGAATGGAGGAAGGAATGAACTAAACTCTAAATCAGCATCACTAGCATCAGCTCCGTCTCCCCAAAGGTCAACAAATACTTGCCACTTCAACCAACCTGTAGGACAGTTATCACTACCTTCATCAGTTGCAACATTCGTAAGTGTAATTTTAGCTTCACAAACTTCCCCATCACCATCACTATCAGAATGGTCATTTATAGCGAACATTTTATCTTCGCAATCTTCAATTACAGGCTTAGTCTCATCAGTAACTTTAATTATCTGAATGTGTTCCCAAAGACCTTCTCCATTCCAGAAAGGATTATTGGGTTCATAATCACACCAGTTAATTACTCTCCAATGATTTTCTAACTTATAACATGCTCCATCCTCAAAGAAGAAGGTATCCGTTTCTAATGTATATCCCAATACATCACATGGACCCGCTATCCAAGTAGGCTCGCCAAGTGTAATCATATCAGGACAATTAGACGCCGTGAAATCACCAACTTGTGAGAAGCTTACGTTTACAGGAGCATCGATTTCTTCCATTGTGATTGTTTGATCACAGAAAATATCTGATCTACCTACAATTAACCATCTTCTTCTGATGAATCCTTCGTTACAAGTATTAAGATTTACGATAATGTCGTTGTACTCTACATCTATATCACCACAAGAAGCATACCCTTGAGCTCTTCCAGTCATGTTAAGATCCGTATAGTCCATATCGCAAGTAAGTGTTACATCTGGTGGACAAACGATTGCAGGAGCCAATTTATCTTCAACTTTAACGTAAGCCCAAGTTTCATTGTAGTTATCACCAGGAGTACCGAATAATCCATCCATATCTCCATCATCCCACACTCTCAACCAAACTCTTACGTAACCAGGATCATTTTCACCATCACCGTCAACATCGTAAGATGCATTTGTAATATCTTCACAACAGAACTTCACATAAGCACCACCATCTGGATCATACATTGGTGAATTTGGATTAGGACTTCCATCTTGTGGGTGTGCATCATCATTGTAAGTATCATTACCTCTGATGTCACAAATATCTTCATCTCTTCTAACTTCCAATTTAATACCTGTACATCCATCATGCGAACCATTGTCTACAGACTCAGCATATAATTTAGCCAATCCAGTGTTAGTAGTTCCACTACTTGTCAAGCTAATAACTATATTTTGCTTAGCAACTGCCACTGGAGGTGTACCATCAACTACTGTAAATATTGCATCCACAGAAGTAGAATTCTCGCAGCAATCAACTGCTGTATAAGTAAATGTATGAACTCCTTTTGGAGCACCTAATGCAACGTAACCTGATTCAGAGTCACCAACGATAATTACGCCAGCTGGACCTGAAACTGTATAATCAAGATCATCAGTACAATCATCATGTAGTTCCCAAGGTTGTGGAATTTCGATATTGGCTTCACATCCCCAAGGGTCAGTGCTTACAGTAATATCTTTTACTATAAAGGTAGGACCTTCATTATCCACGGCTTTGATCGATTGAGTGTAAGTAACAATTTCATTAGTACACCAATCTTGTAATGTCCACCTTCTAATAATCTTCACATTACCATTACATCCAGGACCACAAGCAGGAATTTCCAGATCATCATAAGTAGCATAAATATTACACACGTTATTATCTACAGCTTGAGGATGCTCAGCACCGTCACAACCAAGTTGTAAGTAGTGAGGATATCCGAATGGAATACCTTCATTTCTCTCGATTACGTCTAAAAGACATGTAGCTGATAACGGAATATCCGTAGTTAAAGGATTGTCATAGAAAGCTACGATATCGTCTGGAGAAGTTCCACTTCCACATGGCAACTCAACAAGAGAGGGTGGTAATAGTAAATCAGAGATACTAATATTATTAATTGTAATAGTCTGAACACAGGCTTCAGAAGTATTTCCAGAAGCATCAGTAGCAAACCAAGTTCTAGTAATCGAACTTCCTTCACATCCATTATCTACTTCGCTATCACTAAATGTGAATGATACATTTCCACATCCATCTGCATCAGGAATTACGCCGAAAAGTCCGTCTCCAGTACCACCACCATTAACCACAAGAGCGATTTCATTTACGTCTACTGGTCCTTCTAATTCCAGAGTCCAAGTACCTTCAGTTGTGATTCCATCAACCGCAGACAACGGAGTGTAAGGGAATCCGAACCCTTCGTGCAAATCTTGTGTAGAAGATGGCACACCAGTCTGGAATTGAGCACAAGTAATTCCTCCAGGACCTTCGTCGTCAGCTATGAAATCAATAACCGCACCACAACCACCAATTCCCAATGGCCAAATTGAAAGTGCAGCTCCGTTCGGTGCAACAATTACAGCACCCCAGTCAAATGTTGAACCAGTTGCTAATAAGTCAACATTTACATCAAGATCATTAATTAATAACCCACATCCGGAAGGCACATTAACCTCATATGAATTAGCACCAGCGTTTATATCTACATTGAAACCTAAATTTCCAGAAGAACATACAATAGGTGCATTAATTGGATTTTCAGTACAGTCTATTGCATAATCATTACACTCAAAAACAGGTGCAAGCTTATCTTCAACTAACATCTCACCCCAACAGACATTACCTGTAGTAGGATCAGTAACCTCAAACGTATGCGTTCCTAATAAAGCACTAAAGTCAATAGTAGCTCCGTTAACGTTGCCGGTTTGATTAGCTTCATTACCATATATCCAAATATTTATTTCGTAATCAGCATAACATCTGTATTGCCCCCCTTCTAAGAATGCATCAGCATCGATTGTGTATGAACAAGATTCGTCCACTGATATGTTTACAAGATCGTTACATACCAAGGCATTAGTAATAGGACCAGAATACTCTATTACATTAATATTTTGAGTATAACTAAGTATAGCAGCTTCGTCAGCAGTCAATTCTCCATTGATAATTGCGTAAGGAGTTGCTTCATAATTAGCTTGATACGTTCCTGGAGGGAAGTACTCACCTACAGCAGGTCCATCGATCAACTCTAAAACATAACATGGAAATTCTGATGCCACAAAATATCCCATATTAGAAAGAGTAAGGACTGATCCATCAGTTAAACCATCTAATGAATTCATGGTAGCAACAACTTGCTCACCCGGATTCAGAGGAATCATTTCAGATCCAGTTCCCAATACATTACCTACAATAGTTCCAGCAGGACCTTCAATCATTCTGTTATCCCAAAATGTAGACCCGGTTGATTCCCAGTCGAAGAATAATGTAGAAGCAGTAACTGCAGTAATAGTATAAGTAGCTAATCCTCCTTCATTAAGTACAGCCATATTAGGTAAACCATTAGCACCAAGAGTTTCTACAACGTTACCTGTCGAAGCATATGTCGCTTCAGGTAATTCGCCACAGAATTTACAAGAAGGCCCACCTCCAATACCAGGAGCTTCGTAGAAGATTGCTTCTTCACACTCACCTGCTTCAAGAGGAAAGTTAAATTCAGTAGGTCCAGTTAATTCACAAACATCAACGCAGCAAGATACCAAGTCAACAGGTACTCCCATTGCATCCATAGTAGCTGGAGTGGTGGAAGCGAATGTGATTTCGAAACTAGAGAACATACCAGTATCACCACCAGCATCGTCAGTAATTTCTAATGTCCATGTTCCATTTACTTCAACTCCTGTCAATGAACCTGTGTTTGGAGCAGAACTATCTCCACAAGCGAAACTGAAAGCAGCAGTCAAAGGGCCACAATTGTTTTCAGAAGTCTCAAATAAAAGACCTGAAGTCGGTTGTGCCGCACTTGCAGAAGAAGTCCATAAATCTGCACAATCCGTTGCTGTAGAAGAATAGACCATGTCTATAGGAGCAGGTCCATTTTGTGAAGCAGGGTCCAAACCCGTTGATCCACCATTGTCAAGATTGAACGTCAAAATTGTTCCATCAGGTGCAATTAATCTAAGATCAAGATCAGAAGCAAATGTATGTTCTGCATCAAATAAAGTGATGTTTGTAATTTCGGTATTATATCCTAGGATGGCAGGTACGGCCAAGTCTGGAATAGTGATTCCTGAACTAGAACAGGTACCACCTGCAAGGGTAGAACCTGCTACACCCGTAGCATCTACTGTGTACGTTACAGTTCCACTAGTCACCCCTGGAGGGTTAAAAGATCCCCCCGCACCAGAAAACGTCTGACCGAATACCAACATAGGTGCCACAAAGGCAAAAAACAATGTCAATAATCTAATTTTCATGAGATTGAGTTTTGGTTTTTAATTTTTAAGATAATAGTTCTTTAACCTTGTCTAAAGCTAAAGTTAGTTTAAGTTTTCTTTCTGCAACTTGACTATCGGCATTCTGATACCAATTATCCATTACAGTTTTTACGTCTTTGATATCATCAATTTCTTGCTTTACAGTTTCCATTAACTGTAAATCAAGCTTATTGCTGTTGTTCAAAGCACTGTTTTGTAATTGAAACGAACCTGTATAAACTGGCCCATTATCAATTTCTGCTTCCAACTGCTCAATTGCATCTTCCAAGATGACCAGCGCAGTTTCTGCATCTACATAGTTTTGACTAATCCCCACTTGCGTCGTCAAAGCAAGCAATGCGATAGTCAAACCTCTGTAAATTAATTTACTTAACATAAGATTGAGTTTTGGTTATAAAATTATATTCATTTAAATAATTAGCCATAAACAATAAGCAATGCACAAACATTGCGGAACATTAAGACCTTGGAAATAAATATTTAAATAAGAAGAATCAGAAGAGGACTTCGTCTTTTCCAGTTATTAAACTGAGTCTTCTAAGTGTAGTTTTCGTCTTTTTTATTTCAATGTATAACCGAATTCAAGCGTCATACAAAACACAAAGATACATTTTACCTTTACCTGACTAATACCTAAGCTTTGGTATTTTTCATATGATAAGATGTTTTAATATGTATCCAACAGATATTTAACATATCCAATTATCTAGCAAAGGTAACAATATTATCAAGCGAAAAAAATTTATATATGAAAAAATCCTATGTGTTTAATTAAACACATAGGATTTTTTATGTTATGTTCTTATAAGAAGACTACATCTCTGTATTCTTTAGGGTCATATCATCAGTAGTCTTCGTCTTCTTTTCACCAAATCTAAATCCAATCGAAATTTCATGAGATCCATTGTTGTACGTTTGGACATCCGCGCCGCTAACATTATACATATAATTAATGCGTAATGATTCTACGACGGTACCAATTAAAAAACCCAATCGTTTATCCCCACCTACTGTATAAGCCACTCCACCAGTCAACTTATCTTCCAAAAAGCCGAATTTCGCCATGAGATCTATATGCGTTGGAGTATTCATTAGAGATTTAATGACAATACCCGGTTCTACAGAAATCTTTGTCGTTGCTGACTCTAGTCTGTAACCCAATTGAAATATATAACCTACCATACGATCCGAATCATTTCCATCGTCACTTATTCTACTACTTATCAATGAAGGAAATGAAACTCCATACGTTAACCTGTTATTGTATAAACCAAATATTCCGAATGAAGCATCGAAATATTGTGTGCCATCCAAGCGCTGTAATATTAAAGGATCTTCTTTATCCACTTGCGGACTTGTAAGGCTTGAGCCAGAAAGCGTATGTTGAATGTATTCTGTTGATATACCAAAGCCCACCCTATTCGTTGGAGTGGTAATCGTATATGAAAGCCCTATTTGTCCTTTTGTAGTATTTAACGAAGCATAGGAGTCACTTAACAACTGAGCACCAAACCCCAGGCGATTGCCTACAGGTCCATTATACCCCACTACCACAGTATTGGGCGAATCTTCAAAACCTGCCCATGTATTCCTATAATTCACAAAGATCTCTTGAAACTCATTAGACCCTATCGCACCTGCATTAATCAAAGAAGGGTAAATGTTGTGTTGTGAATATATGTATCGTTCATCAAAATATCTAACCTGCCCATTCAATGAAGATAAAAAGCAAAATGATAGAAATCCAACAAAACAAAATGATGTTAAGTACTTCATTATAGTTTTCAATTTAAATACTTTTATTTTAAGTCTAGTCTCTTAGCAGAGTTAATGTACCTTTCATTATTTCTCTTCTTCCATCTCCAAAATCAATATTAAGAATATACATATATCCACCTTCTATTAATTCTTCGCTAGAATTTGAAATACCCATCCACGAGCCATCGTAGGAATCCTGATTATACACTAACTTTCCCCATCGATCATAAACCTCCAAAGTTGCGGGGAAATCTGCAATACAGGTAATCATAAACTGATCATTCATTCCATCACCATTTGGAGTAATAACGTCTCTAACTTCATAACATCCTGGCTGTACAGGACCTTCACAGGATTCGATTTCTACCGAATCCATAAATTGACATCCGTTTTCATCGGTTATAAGAACGGTAAATGTACCTTGACACAATCCATCCACTGATGCGCCACTTAATTCCGAATCGCTCCATTCAAAAGTGAGATCACCAGAGCCCCCCATTACATCGACGTCAATAAAACCATCGCATTGTTCTTCGCTATCGCATCCGTTTTCGAAAGAAGCCGTCAATGCGTCAGGCTCAGCTATTTCGATATTCTCTACAGTAATGGTATTAAACGAATTACTAACTGTCACGGTATAGGTTCCCGCAGCTAGGTCATCTATTGTAAATACTCCAATGTTATCAACAGTAAACGTTCTTGATTCGTCTCCAGAAAGCTCAACGGTAAATGGATTATCACCTCTGATAATTGTTCCTGCGATGCTTCCATTAGTATCCCCATTACATAGAACAGAGAATCCATCTTCATTAGTTACTGCTACCACATTCTCTAATTCCAAATCCGTAGCTGTTGTATCATCTGGTAAAACTACATACGGCCCAAAGGTTCCTACACATCCATCCGCATCGGTAACAGTAACATTATACATTCCCTCCATTAATCCAGTAAGGGCATTACTGTTGGGCAAATTGGTTGTAGATCCCATCCAGCTGTAGCTATACATTGGAGTTCCACCTGTTATGGTTAGTGTGATTGTTCCATCCATTCCAGTCGACGGTGTGATTACTACCGAATCTTCAACTAACGTATTGATCACTTGCTCCACTGGAAATGATTCAACAATCATCATGGCTGGGTTAGAGTCATCCGTAATGGTAACGGTATACTCTCCCTGCGTTAAATTTTGTGCAAAAGGTGTATTTCCAATTGTCGCATCGGACCAACTATAAGAATATGGCTCACAACCACCTACTACCGTAAGCGAAATGCTACCATTATTCTCCATACAAGTTTCGTCGATAACCACGGAGGCCGAAAGTATCAATTCATCTACTTCACTAACCACGGTATAAGATGCCGTCTGAGTACAACCCGTATCTTCATCTGTTACAGTAAGTGCGTAAGGACCAGCTTCTAAACCTGAGATATTTGGAGAATCATCTTGAGCAGGATTCCAGGTATAAGAATAATTACCACTTCCCAAGGAAACAGTTACGTCTATAGACCCCAAATCACCACATCCCGCATCCATAACGTCTCCATCAATTACAAGATCAGGATGATTCTCAATTGTAGCTTCCAGGGTACAAGCCTCTGCCCCATCACATGTTACGGTTAAGATATAGGTTCCCGCAGGAACTCCAAGTAGATTTTTTTCTGTTGATATTTCCATTCCAGAACCATTGGCCCAAGAATAGGTACAATTATCATCTGGTTCCACAGAAACGATTACATTGCCACCACTCATTCCTCTACAGGTTCTATCTGTTGATATTATGGAACACGTCGGTCCACCAGAATTACATTCCACGGTTACACTTCCGGGATTGATATCAACATTATCAATTACTTCTGTATTCCCATCTACAATTTGTATATCGGTATTTCCTTTTGAAATGATATCAACTACACCGCTGGATTCACATGGACCTACAATATCAAAACACATAGAAAAAATGGCAGTATCATCAGCAACATCAATCCCCGTATTTACATTCCAACTCATCGTTGCACAGTTACCATCTATATTAAAACTATTACTATTTAAACTTGCTAAATTAAAATTCGAAGGTGTGGCGTTACTTAAAACGGCTTCGTCCCAAGTAATTACAAATTGCATTGACAATATATTCTCAAAATTTTCAACAGAAATATCAACACAAACATTCGTTGCATCTTCATCTACCATATCAATACTTGATACATTCAGCACAAATGGATCACCCACCATTTCTGTAACAGTAACTTTTCCATTGTTGAGAATTAGAGGCAAGTCATTGACTTCAGTGCTTGTCCATTCAAATCCGAGATTCCCCTCGGCCGACAAAGTGATTGGTGACATGTCACCTACCTCTCCTATCACATCAAAACAAAGCTCAAATACTGTTTCTCCATCTGCCAATGTTATAGGGTTTGTCGGTTCGGGATTGGACCAAACAAACTTAAGCTCTCCACCATCCGTGTTGGTATCATTGAGCGATCCATCTAACCCAAGAAGCGCAAAATCACCCAAACCCGTGTACGATAATACGGTTGAATCCCATAGAATCGTTCCCATTCCGGCTTGAATATTGATAAAGTTTTGCACGGTTATAGGAATACAGATATTTGTGCCCATCTCGGCATTTATCATGTCTACAGAAAATGTGAGTTCATCATCTCCTCCTCCTTCGCAATCGGTTCCGTTGACCATCATGGTTCCTGGAATGGTGGTTACTTCAAACTCCACCAAATTATTATCAAAAGCGCTTATGGCAAGAGGTGAATTAGAGAATTCAATCGCTGTCTCTGCACATTCGGCTCCAACAACATCAAACCTTACAGTAAATAATATTGAACCGTCAGGTATACTACCACCATCACCTACTCCATTAAAATAAGAAAATGTAAATTGCCCCTCATCGACACCTGGATCAGATGGTGTACCAAAACTATCAGCCGTCAAGACTGTTAAATCAGGATTGGTAAATACAATAGAATTGAATCTCATAACCAAACTATCCCATGACCCAGTAAACTGTGCTCCAAAAATATTATTGAACCCACTGGCAGTAACATCAATATCTACGGTGCCATTAGTGTCAGCATTTCCATCGGAAAAAGTAAACTCAACCTGACCATACGAAACGTTCGCCATGGCGACAAATCCCAAAATAGTTGATAACAAATATTTCTTCATCATTATGCTTGAGGCAATTTTATCTATTAATAATAGCACACAAAACTAACATATAACTTTGAAAGAAAGCATGTGTACAGGCATATATTACAAAAAAATCAAATATTTATGTTAATTGATTACAAATATCTAGCCAAACATATTATGGATATTTTTATCCATTTTGACTTTGGTAAATCATTAGAAGGGACGTAAATGAACTATTTTCCGCAAATATAGTGCATTTTTTTTAATCACAACTTCTAAAAAGAACGATTGAAATCATTACCGGATCACTGGAAGAGTATGTTTCTATATGCAAAAAACCCTTGCCGGTTTCTCGACAAGGGTCCACAAACATTATTTATATTGGATTACATGGAAATCATTTTTCTTGTAGCAACTACTCCATCAAATTCTAATTGGTAATACATTATCCCTTTAGTTGAAAGGTCTGCATTCTCAATTCTAATCTCATTCATTCCTTTTTCGAAGCTTCCTCTTTGGTTCAATATATTCTTACCCGTAATATCAAATACATTTAAAGTTACATTTCCAGATTTTGGAAGATTAAATGGAATCGTTGTTATACTGGCAAATGGATTTGGAGTATTTTGATATAGTTCAAATCCCACTTCTTCAATACTTACCTCACCTTCTCGAACGTTCATTTCAACATCTGTAATCTCAAGTGAAGATGTGTAAGCCTCAGCTGTTGTTATAGTAGATGTTAATGCCAATGTATTATTCAAATTATTGTTCGTTTTTGCTCTCATTACGATGGTGAATAGTACTTCATCTGAATCAACAGTCACTTCATCAATGCTATTCCAGCTGAATGTTAATGCATTCTTTTTCGAAAACTGTCCAACATTTTGTAAACTCATCTCCAACGCTCCAGACTCAATTGTCTCTAATTCTAATCCATTAGATTCTAAAGTAAACTGGAATCCTATCATTTCATCAAAGTTATCAGCTGTAACAGGAATACTTATTAAATCACCTGTAGTAAATTCTGCGTTTTCCAATGTAAGTGAAAGTACTTGCTTATTTCGAACAGTTGACTCTTCCTTACTTTGTGCATTGTAAGCAGCACTGTTGTTCACATCACCAATCTTCACTCCTACAAAATCGTTCCCCGGAGCTCCATCCGTAAAGTTTAGTACATTAATTTTTTCATCGAATGGGAATGGATTAGAAATTACGGGAAACTCTTGTGTGGCATCCACAAATCTCCACGAATTATTATCCTCAAATTCAGTCCAAATACCTAGAATCAGCTTTCTCATATCCAATAGGTCTGCAGATGTTACTTTTCCGCTATTATTGATATCCGCGGCAATCACTTTATATGGAGAATCCAAATCTTTTAACTTAAGTATATGTCGCTGTATCAATACTAAGTCAAGAGTAGACACACCATTTGCATGATACGTATT
>JBCCVV010000130.1:0-18272 GCA_039194925.1 Bacteroidota bacterium | reverse complement strand
CTTCTGGCGCCATGGTTTCCGGCAGCCGCCATGTGGTCCTGTTCGTCAGTATAGAAGAAGAGGCTCTAGAAACAACAACATCAATCCAGCCTTCAATAATGGTTTTAATCGCGGTTTTAATAATGGATTTAACAATATCACCTACTTCTGGGAATATGAGCATATGGTTGTAGAAGGTATTGGAAAGGCCACCGGCGAGATTTTGTGGACAGCTGTAAATCCTCGGGAACACGAAGATGACGATACCTATTCCAGATATTTCATCTCTGGACAAATGGAATTAGTGAATAAAAGCCTTGTTTTTATTTACAATGAGCGAGAGGAAAATGTGTTAAAAGCGAGAAGAAAAGATGATTTGAAACGGACGGATATTCCAGGAGACCGAACAGCAATCACCTTGACACGTGTAAATTCAAATGGTGATATTCAATATGATATTTTAGAAGAAGAAGAAGATCATTTTCATGTTCCTGAGCGGGGAAGTTTTTTGGGAACTTCTGAAGTTTATTTCTTTAATCAAAACAAAAATTATAAGAACTTTTATGTAGGTAAAGCTCCTGCGTCTATTTTAGATTTCTGATAAAAATTTTGGCTTCCGAATTGAATAGAATTACTTAACGCTTTTTAACCAATTCTTAAATGAAAATGCATAACAGTTTCTCTATTTTTCAAGTTTAATTGGCACATCAGAACATTGAAGTGATTTAAAACAAGAGAAATATGAAAACGAGTAATGTAATAATAGCTTTTCTTATGTTGGTAATAGGTGTTGGAGGCGGCATGTGGTACGCCAGTCAACCCAGTGCATTTACTTCACAAGAATTGGCTGTACACACATCTTACGACACGGTAGTTTCTAATACTATTTCAGGCGAAAGTGGCATAAAAAGAAAGGCTGATCCGGTCACTATGGTCACAGATATCGAAACAGCTACTATAAAGCTATTTGAAGAGACAGCTCCTTCGGTTTGTTTTATCAATACTTCTACACTGAAGCAAAGTGGTTACTGGAGCCGAAGAGTATACGAAACACCATCTGGAACGGGTTCGGGGTTTATTTGGGATAAAGACGGAAGCATCGTCACAAATTATCACGTAATCCAGGGAGCAAGCAAAATCACGGTTACCCTATCGGATATGACCAATTGGGAAGCTGAGGTTTTGGGCCAGGAACCCAATAAAGATCTTGCCGTATTAAGAATTAAAGCACCAGCTCGGGTACTCTCCCCTATCAAAGTAGGCGAATCTGAAAGTCTGCGCGTAGGTCAATCTGTTTTTGCCATTGGCAATCCATTTGGTCTCGATCAGACCTTGACTACGGGTATCATAAGTGCTTTGGGTAGAGAGATAAACTCCATCACAGGGGTTCCGATCAATGATGTTATCCAAACGGATGCTGCGATTAATCCCGGAAATTCTGGAGGGCCTTTATTAGACAGCAGTGGACGACTCATTGGAGTGAATACAATGATCTATAGCCCCTCTGGCGCTAGTGCAGGAATTGGTTTTTCTATTCCTGTAGATGAAGTGAATTCTGTAGTAAGCGATATAGTGAGATACGGTGAGGTAAGAAAGCCATTAATCGGCGTATCTCTTGTAAATTCTCAGCGTGTACGTCAAGCGGGCATGGAAGGTGCCCTCATTCTTAATGTTGTGGAGGATGGTCCGGCAGAGAAGGCTGGCCTGCAAGCTACAAGAATGAATGATGACGGTGAAATTGAGCTTGGTGACCTTATCGTGGGAATAAACAATATTTCAATTGAATCTAGCAATGACCTCTTTGTGGCCTTGGAGCAGTTTTCTCCAGGTGACAAAGTTTCTATAGTCTACAGCAGAAACGGAAGAGAAAGAGCAGTTGAACTGGTATTGGGGAGCTCAGTGGGCAGCTAAAATCGGTTGAGCTTCAAAATATTGGCTCGCAAAAAGAGATGGATTTCTTTGCATTTTAGAGTATGTTTAATCATATCGTCAGGATGTATTTTGTCATCATTTTTGACCAAAAATGCCGCCAAAATGAATTTTCATGTAATTTCCAGCCTTGGATTGCAATCCAAGGCTGGAATGTGAAAGCCCGATAGGCTTTTTTTATTTGGAATAATATTCTGGCTGTGTAGTTACAACTTCTATATTAAAGTCAGGAGTAAGTCTAGTCCATATGTTGAATAACCCTTATCCAAACTCAAAGGGTAAAATAATATCATGTATAATCCATCATAGTTATTCGACGTCAATCCAATCTTAAGATTTCTAAGGTCAAACCTCAAGTAATTTTGAATGGCTTTTTTCATGAATATACTCTACCTTGCTGCGAAGTTTAAAATTGCGAGGTGCATGAAAAACAGCCCCACTGAATTCGTAAAAATTATTGAAGCCATCCTTCCCGAATTGCATGACTATATCAGCAAAAGCATGCAGGGTGAAGGGATTGTTCTCCATCAGCAAATGGCAACCTCTCTCGCCAAGGAATTAAACCTTTTGGATTGGATTATAAAGGGAGGAATTAATGCAGAAAACATTAATCAATTTCTAAGCGTATACTTGAAAAACAGCCAGCGCATGCATCATCCGCATTATATCGGGCATCAGGTATCTTCGTCGCATCTTGCATCAGCGGTGGCGGATTTTATCCATGGGGCAATCAATAATCCCATGGCCATTTATGAGATGGGACCAAGTGCATCCGTAATTGAACAAACACTCATCAATTGGATGCTGGATAAGGCAGGTTGGTTTAAAGGCGAATCCATTGATGATTTCAATGATCTGCCAAATAATGGAGGGGGTGTTTTGACACATGGTGGATCTATGGCCAACCTTACAGCACTTCTTTCTGCACGTGCCAAGGTTGCACCCGAAGCCTGGTCCGAAGGAAATCCTGATCACCTTGTAGTCATCGGTTCGGAAGTAGCGCATTATTCTGTGGCTCGATCCATCTCTATTATGGGGCTCGGTAAAAAGAACTTAGTAGCTGTGCCTACTACGGATACGGAAGTTTTAAAACCTGAACATTTGGAATCAGTGTATCAGAAGACACTGGATCAAGGTAAAGAAGTAATGGCGGTAATTGCCAATGCTTGCGCTACCTCAACAGGTCTTTACGATCCAATTGATGAAATTGGCCAATTTTGTAATGAGCATGGTCTTTGGTATCATGTAGATGGTGCCCACGGTGCCTCAGCCTTGGTTTCTGAACAAGAAAAGCATCTTTTAAAAGGGCTTCATCGCGCCGATTCCATGATCTGGGATACCCATAAAATGTTGCGTACTACTGCTCTCTGTGCCGCAGTACTATTTAAGGATGCACGGAATTTGACCAATACTTTTCAACAAAAAGGGAGTTATCTTTTCCATGACAAAGAAAAACCAGGATTTGATCTGATGCCCTACACCATAGAATGTACAAAATCAGGAATAGGGACCAAACTCTTTTGGGTGTTGGCTGCCGAAGGTGAAAAAGGTATTTCGGATTATATTGAAAGGCAATACGACATCACTAAAGAATTTCATAAAATCATCTCTGCGGAAGCGGATTTTGAATGTCCGTACTACCCGGAATCAAATATTCTATGTTTTCGGTACAGTGCAGGGCCAGACACCAATGAATTTCAGCTTAACATACGAAATGAATTGGTCAAAACGGGTGAGTTTTACATCACTTCAACCGAAGTCAAGGGAATACGTTATTTGCGTTTGACGGTGATCAATGCACTCACAGACAAGCAACATATTCAACAATTGGTGCAATCAGTCCGTAGAATTGCCGTCAAACTAGCGCAATAATTATTAAAAAATATTGAACGCCACATTTGCAGAAATGTAGTAATTCCTCATAAAGAACACCTGTGTTGGAAGAATTTGGTAGGCCGTTTCCCGTAAGATCGGATTATCGTTGGTATAGATCTTATTGATCCCATAGGAAAATCGAATGCCCAGGGATACATTTTTTGTGAGGTATGACCCCATTCCGGCTATTAAAGAAATATCGGTGGATTGAATTTCAGGTTCGATCTCTGCGAAAGACACATCGGTAAATTCGCGCACATTTTCCTCAATCCTGGTATTTAACAACCTGCTGAATGCTACTCCTCCTTCAAAATACAATTTGGAATCGATGCCTTTTGGTCTCACATTAAGCAATAAGGGTACTTCTGTGTATTGAAGATGAATCAATCGGTTTTTCTGATAGTTTACCCGAAATTCAATTTCTTCATTTTCTATCGAAGCGCCTTTTCGAACAAATAGCAAATTGACTTCGAAACTCAAGTTATCTAGAATCCTGGCCGATACTTTTAATCCCCCAAAAACCGTTCTACGATCAAAGCCCGTATAATTGTCTCCATCGATTTGAGACATGACAAAACCACCCATCAATCCTGCCGAAAATCTTTTTCCAAGTTTAGTGTTTCTCGACCGTTGAGCATCACAAATCGTTATACAGATAAAGCTAAAACAAAAGAATAATATACACCTTTTACAATTCATACACTATAATTTATACTTTGAGCGTTAACAAGTACGGTAATTGATCTTTTACTCATAATAAGCAAGAATATCGGATAAAGTTGTACTCTTTTAAACGTTTTAAAACTAAAAATGTCTTTTTTCGTTACTGATGTGCGGGAGACATGAGCACAAGCCCTATTTTCTAATTCATTGTTTATTTTCAGTTATATAAGAATGTTGAATCTTTCAAAATCCCCTGGTACACTCCAAATTATTTTCCTTGCATGCCTATTTTGCATATTCGCTACTACAAATCTCAATGGACAAAAAATTGAGAAAATTCAAAATGATTTTAAAGACCTTGAGGATTTGGAAAATCCAATTTGTCCTGATCCTGTATACACAATAAATACAAAAAGAGAATTAATACTTACCGGTGTCGGTGTGGGTTTGAATCTTATTGGATATGCCATGCCTGTAGAAGGTGCTACCATTGAGAGACTTAGCGAACTGGATGAAAATGATTTGTGGTCACTGGATCGATCCGCAATTTATAACAATTCACAAACTGCACAGAATTGGAGTGACGTGATTCTTTATTCTTCTATGACTCTTCCATTCTTAGTTTACGCAGACATGAAATGTCGTGCAGAAGGCTGGAAGATTGGGTTAATGGGATTACAAACGTTCTTGATTACCAACGGAATTACCACTATTACTAAATCCGCTTTCCAGCGTTATCGACCTTTCACGTACAATCCTGATGTCTCGCTCGAAAAAAAACAAAGCACTAGATCGACTCTTTCGTTCTTTTCTGGCCATACTTCCGTTACGACATCGCTATCGTTTTTTGCTTCCAAGGTAATCACTGATCTTCGACCAGGCTCTAAAAACAACTGGATCGTATGGACGGTAGGAGCAACGACACCAGCCCTAATGGGCTATTTAAGATATGAAGCGGGCAAGCACTTTTTGACGGATGTAATTACGGGATATGCCGTAGGTGCAATCGTGGGATATATGGTACCGGCAATGCATTTGAATAAAAATGTAAATGTTGGCTTGGGCCTTGCCGGAACGCTGGATTTTCGATTAACTTTCTAATTTTTCGAACATTTTAATTTTGGTTTTAGCCTAAGCTACCCCAACATCCAGCACCTGAAGGCTTCGGAATTCTTAAATAACATGGTTTAATTTCCTTTCTAATTGTTAGGTTTGTCATATAATCTGCTATATGAAAACCGGCTTAACACTCATAGCTAGTATTTTAATTTTTCTAGGAAGCGTATATTCCCAGGAAGACAAGACATATTTATTCATTTCGAATGGAACAGCCAAGGATAAGGTAAATCAATTAATCAAAGGCATTTCTTATTCTAATGAACTAGAAATTATTTCTCTTGGTGATAATGCCCCTACTTTACTGAACAGCCTTATTGAAACTTACCCGGAATCCAAACTGCGCACAGTAATCGGCGATAAGGATATTGATCTACTTTTGAATCCAAAGGCAGACCATTTCAAATTCAAGAAGAAAAGAATATGTCCTGATCCTGTGGTAAAAGAATTGGATGACAATCTCGTAATGATCCGATTGAATTCAAATTGGTTTATTGATAGAGAATTTAAGTTTGATGCGCAAAATTACGATTGCGATTTTTTCAATGAAATCCATCTACTTGAAGAACTGGAAGACATTTTGGAAGATTACAACGATTGGAATAAAATTATTGTAACGCATCACGGATTGGAATCTATTACAGAGCGATCTGGAAAAGGGCTGGGCTATCTCAATCTTATTCCCTTATATGGACAACTGTATCAAGCTTTTCGCAAAAATATTGGCTACAAACAAGATTTGGCTTCCACGGAGTATCATACATACATTACGCTTCTTTCCAAAATCATCGAAAAATTTGATCGGCTATGTATCATATCCGGGCATGACTATTTGAACTCGGTGATTTCAAATGACCACATCACCCATATCAATGTAAATTCTTCTGATCAAAACCATCGCTTTTCTAAAAGTAAAAACACCCGGTTTGCATCTGATCTGAAGCATATTCTTCAATTGCAAAAAAAAGAGGATCAATGGACACTTACCATGCAATCCGAAAATGGGCCAACAATAATTGAGCAGGTATTCCAATCAAAAGATACAGAAGAAAAACAGAAGATAGAAGGTTCAGAGATTGGCGTTCAAACCGTTACCAGGGCAAGTGAGAAATACGATGCAGGAAAGGTAACCCGATTCTTTATGGGAGATGGCTATCGAGAGGAATGGTCCACTCCCGTGAAAGCTCCTCTTTTGGATCTAGATACTTACGATGGAGGGTTGAGACCTTATGCCATTGGTGGTGGACTACAAACGATGAGTGTTAAATTTAAAAGCAAGAATGGTAAAAAATATGCATTTCGTGTCTTGGACAAACAGCCTGAAAAAAGTCTGTCCGACATAGCGCGTGAATCGGTCTATCGAGTGATTGTTCAGGAGTTAATTACCACCATGCATCCTTATGGACCACTGGTTGCGAATCGTCTTTTGGAAGCTACCGATATTATTCATATCAAACCAGAATTGTTCATTCTTGCTGATCATCCCAAATTGAAAAACGAGTTTGAACAGTTTGTTGGAAAGATTGGCACATTGGAAGAAAAACCATCGGGAAAGAAAAAAGGAAGGGAAGGATTTCATGGTGCAGATAAGGTTGTATCTAGTTTTGACATGTTTATCTCTCTTCGAAAATCGTATAAAAACAAGATCGACAAATTAGCCTATGCCAAGGCCAGATTGATGGATATGTATCTAGGCGATTGGGACAGGCATGAGGACAATTGGAAATGGGCTATGTACAAAGAAGACGATCAAAAAATCTATCATCCCATTCCAAAGGACAGAGATCATGTCTTTTCGAAATGGACTGGATTGATACCAAATATTGCTGATTTTGCCATTAACAATGCAGAAAATTTTGGCGATATGTTTGGGAATAAACGTCATTTGAATTTTAAGTCGCGCTTTCTGGATCGAGAATTGGCTACTGAATTAAGTCTCGAAGATTGGTTGGAAGCTTCCGCCTATTTGCAGGAAAAACTTACGGACGAAGTGATTGACGATGCCGTTTCACAACTGCCTGAGGAAGTCTATTTGCTTCGTGCAGAAGAACTAAAACGAAAATTGAAGTCCCGAAGAGGTGATCTGGATCGATTTATTCGTGAATATTATTTGGAATTAAACTCCCTGGTCTATATCACTGGAACGAATAAGAGTGATTGGTTTAAAATTGAACGCCATGAGGATGGTTCAGTAGAAGTTAAGATATATGATATTAAAAAGGATGGAAGCTTGGGGCCACTTTTCTTTGAGCGCATTTTTGAACCCAATGTAGTTAAAACGCTTTATTGTTTTGGGCTTGATGGCAAGGATCAATTTGATGTAAATGGAAATGTTTCAAATTCCATAAAGGTCAGGATTATTGGTGGTAGCGATGAAGACAGTATAAAAGATAATTCGAATGTTGAAGGGCGAAGAAAAATGACCCAGGTTTATGATTCTTTCCACAAAGACAATGTAGTTAAAAGTAAAGAGACAACAATAAAAAGACCAAGCCGTCCGGCGCATTACGACCCCTATGCCTTTGATTACAATTGGTTGATTCCTGCCCTTAATTTGCGAAATAGTTCTGGTAATGGACTAGGCTTTGGTCTGGGAGTTAATTATCTGATAAGGGGATTTAACAAACCAGGATTTGCGAAGAAATGGTCTTTTGGTGGCATTTACTATCCAGACATCAGAGCACATCGTCTGCAAGCAGGATATACACATCGTCATATTGTAGGGTTGTCCGATTTTATCTTGCGCAGCCAGTATTCTACACTTTACGATAGATTTCCTTTTTACTACGGCATTGGCAATAATGTACCTTTTAATCGAAGACGTCGACGAGAACTGAATCGAATCAATTATGATTACTTCAATTTGGAAGGGGGATTGGAGACCACGTTTGCAAAGAAAAGCACTTGGGTCAATACCGTTATCTATGAATACCATAATACGGACAACAGGGGTGATGTTACCATCCTGGATTCCTCTGTACAAGGCTTTGGTACCAACTCATTTTTATCATTAAAATCTGATCTTGAATTGGACTTTACCGATAATTCACTGTATCCGGAAGGTGGAAGTCAATTCAATCTATCGCTAGAAGGAAGAAGCGATTTCGAAGGTCGTATTTCAAGCAATATCAACGCGCGATTTTCACAATATTACACACTCAATCTTGGATTAAAAACTACTTTTATAGGTTCGCTACATTACAAGCAGGCCAACGGTGATTTAGCATTTTATCACTTGAGCAGGTTGGGAAGTCAAACCCAATTTCGAGGCTACACCAGAAATCGATTCATAGACAAGTATGCCATGCTGTACAATACGGAAATTCGAGTGATTCTCGGCACCGTAAAAACACCATTGATACAATTCGTGGTAGGAATTTATGGATTTCATGACGCAGGTAAGGTATGGAATGATAGTTCAGAATTCTATTCCAATAATTGGAACGATACTTATGGCGGCGGATTCTTTATAGCCCCTGGAAGCACTAATTATAAGATTTCATACATTTTTGCGCGTCAGGAAGATGATTATACGTATTCCAAGTTTCAATTGGGATTGGATTTTTAGATTCATCTATTTCCACCCCTTAATTTAAAATAGAGGAGAACTTTAGATGAATTGCGATTCTTCTTTTGAAGAACATCCCAGCAATGTGAGCTAAAGGCTGTGACAGGCTAAAAGCGTGGTTAAAAAACAACTAATTCAACCATTTTTCTATTGTAATAAGTGGCATTGATAACTAATAGTTGAAATGAAATTAAATATACAGGATACATTTAATAAGGAATTACCTGCTGATCCAAACACGACTAATTCACGAAGACAGGTTTGGGATGCTTGTTTTTCCTATGTAACCCCTAGAATTCCCACAAAGCCGAGCTTGATTCATGTTTCAAAAGAGATGGTTTCCGCACTGGGCATATCACCTAATGACATTGAAGGTTCTAAATTTCTAGAGGTGTTTTCCGGAAGCAAGGTAGTAGAAGGTACTCAACCTTATGCGATGTGCTATGGTGGCCACCAATTTGGTCATTGGGCGGGTCAACTTGGCGACGGACGGGCTATCAATTTGTTTGAAGTAGAGCATGAAAATAAGCGATGGGGATTACAATTAAAAGGAGCTGGTGCTACTCCGTATTCCAGAAGGGCCGATGGACTCGCTGTATTACGATCATCGATTCGCGAACATCTTTGTAGTGAAGCCATGTTTCATTTAGGTGTTCCTACCACGCGTTCCTTATCCTTATGCCTTACAGGTGATGACGTTTTAAGAGACATAATGTATGATGGTCATCCTGCCTATGAAAAAGGGGCAGTCGTCTGTAGGGTCGCACCATCTTTTATCCGTTTCGGAAATTTTCAACTATTCGCTAGTCGTCAGGACACTACCAATTTGAGAAAACTGGCAGACTATACGATTCAATATTTTTTTCCGGAAATCACATCCGAGGGAAAAGACAAATATGTTGCCTTTTTCGATGCTGTTCTGGATCGCACCCTTGCAATGATCATACACTGGCAAAGGGTTGGATTTGTGCATGGAGTGATGAATACGGATAACATGTCCATTCTGGGCCTAACCATCGATTACGGTCCGTACGGATGGTTGGAGGATTATAATCCGGATTGGACGCCGAACACAACGGATCGCGAAAATCGAAGATATCGTTTTGGAAATCAGCCACTTATTGCCCAATGGAATCTGTATCAATTGGCCAATGGATTATACCCTCTGATCGAGGATGTCAAACCTTTGGAAGATGCGCTACAGCGATACGAAAAGATGTTTACTGAAGCATATGATGCCATGATGCGATCAAAACTTGGGTTACAATCCAAAATGGAAAGCGATGACTCGTTGATTGATAATCTGGAAAAAACACTTTCATTGACCGAAACAGATATGACAATATTCTATCGATTACTTGCCGATGTCAAAATAGAGGATTCTGCAAGCACCGCAATGAAGAAAGTCGAATTCGCGTTTTACAAGCCCAAAGTTTACGCTTCTGCTCATCGTAAATCATGGGAAGGGTGGATGGCTGTATACCTGAAAAGAATAAACGAGGAAACCACTACGGATGAAGAACGAAAAGCAGCAATGAATACTGTTAATCCTAGGTATGTGCTAAGAAATTATATGGCACAACTCGCAATTGATGCCGCAGACAAGATGGATTTTAGCTTAATTGACGAGCTATATACAATGTTGAAAAGCCCGTATGATGCGCAACCGGAATTTGAAAAATGGTTTGCCAAAAGACCGGAATGGGCCAGGCATAAGGTAGGGTGTTCGATGTTGTCTTGTAGCTCATGATTTGAATTACGAATACCAAATTTTGAATTACAAATTTGTATTGGCTCCCTTTAATAATTTGAGGATGACGAATCTTATTATTGAATAGTGATGTGAGGGCTTTGAAAAAAATAATACGATATATGGGTAGTGGTCTGGTGATATTAGGTATCGCCTTATTAGGCTACATGAAAATTGCCAATAAAAATTTTAATGCGTTGGCATTGGATGTGCTGACTTTTGTAAAAAACACAAAGGGTAATCGTGTAAAATTTGAAAACATGACTCCCAGTAGATTGGATTCATTGGATCACATTTTGTGGGATAGAATGTTGAAGAAGTATGTTTCTTCTGAGGGAAAAGTAGATTACGTTGGTTTTCAATCAAGTGTATTAGAACTAAGTGAATATCTGGGCCATCTTTCACAAAACCCACCTGCAGCAGGTTGGTCAAAAGAAGATAAGTTATCGTATTGGATCAATGCCTATAATGCGTTTACTGTCCAATTAATCCTGAATCACTATCCACTTAAAAGCATAAAAGACATTTCGAATGGATTGCCCATGCTCAATTCTCCATGGGACATTAGTTTCTTCAAAATTGGAGGGGTAGATTTTGATTTGAATACTATTGAACATGAAGTTCTCCGCAAACAATTTGATGAACCAAGAATTCATTTTGCGATTAATTGCGCTTCTATTTCTTGCCCCAAACTTCGAAATGAGGCCTATCTACCTTCCAAATTGGAATCGCAATTGGATGACCAGGCCCAATACTTCATCCATAATAGACAGAAAAATCAAATTGATAAATCGGAACTAAAATTATCAAAGATTTTCAATTGGTTTCAAAGTGATTTCACCAAGCAAGGATCATTGCACTCCTATTTACGAAATTATGCTCCCGCGATTAATGACGCTCAGAAAATTGATTACCTCGACTATAATTGGACCTTGAATAATTAAAACTGGTCCAGCTCGAAATACAACTATTCGATAAATTTTCAATTTTAAATTCGTTCAATGAAACTAATTCAACCTAATTTCAGTTTGGTAAACCATGAACTTTAAAACAATTACATACGAACGATATTTGAAATCGATTCCCATTGAAGGAAGACACATCCTGGGGCAACAGACTGAAGAGCAAATATTGGTGTATCAAGCCTTTAACCCTGCCATAGCAGATTTTGCCATTGAACATCAGTATTTTGGTGGAAATGCTTACAGTTATTCCCGAATGTCATGGATCAAACCCAATTTTTTATGGATGATGTATCGATGTGGATGGGCGGAAAAAACCAATCAAGAAAGAGTCTTGGGAATATGGATTCAAAAAACTGATTTTGATAGAATTCTAAGTCAAAGTACATTCAGCTCTTTTAAGCCAGATATTTATGAAGATTATGACACTTGGAAAGAAACGCTCGAAACCCATCCGGTACGATTACAATGGGATCCCGACCATGATATCTATGGTCTCAAACAAAATCGAAAAGCGATTCAACTGGGAATTAAAAGCGATTTGCTAAAGGTATTTGGAAAAGACATGATTTGTAACATCATAGACGTAACAGATTTTGTTAAACAGCAAAAACACTACATATACTCAAAACAACTGGACAAACTTTGCATACCAGAAGAAGAAATTTACATTCCAACTGAAGAAAATATCCAAAGACAAATTGGGTTGATTTCCTAAGAATACATGGATTTTCGGATATGAATTAGGAAAGCAAAGTTTTTTGAAAAACATCAAAAAAAGCGTTGAAACTACGATGGATTTAAAACAAGATAATTACCTTTGCACTTTGAAATGCCGTCTTAGCTCAGTTGGTTAGAGCGCCGGATTGTGGTTCCGGAGGTCATAAGTTCGAATCTCATAGACGGTACGAAAAGCATCATCATTATTATGGTGGTGCTTTTTTGTTATACAACTCGAGTGAAATAAATCATTATGGACCGTAAAAGAGGAATAGTACCAAGAAAAATCAATGGGTTTCGTGATATAGATCCGAATCTGAACCATATCAAACAAAATATTATTGAAGCTGCCAGCAAAGTGTACAGATTATACGGTTTCGAACATTGGGATACTCCTGCTATCGAATATGCTGAGAATCTCGGTAAATACATGCCGGACACCGATACGATTGGTCAAGGAGTCTATTCATTTCGAAACCCTGAAACAGAACCTGTATTAATGGCCAACGGAAAAGAACTTCGTGATGGTTCAAATAAGGTTGTCATGGATAACCACTTTTTATCTCTTCGATACGATCTTACCGCACCACTTGCTAGACATTATGCCGAAGAGACATGGCAACAAAGTCTAAGAGGTCAACTGACTCCGGACAACGCCCCACTCTTCCGAAGATTTCAATTTGGTCCTGTTTATCGTTTTGAGGCGAAACTTGATCCCGGTAGATTTCGAGAATTCTGGCAGTTGGATTTTGATACTGTAGGTACAAAAGACGTATCCGCTGATGCTGAAGTATGTATGGTCCTATCCGATGCGCTTGAGGCCATTGGATTGAAACGAGGCACTTATGTAGTCAAAGTCAACAATCGAAAAATATTAAAAGGTCTTCTTCACACCTTGGGAATTGATACGGAGGAAATGGAGCAAGATATTCTAAGGGTTGTCGATAAGTACGATAAGATTGGAATTTATGGTGTGAAAGCTGAATTGGGCAAGGAACGAAAAGATGAGTCCGGTGCAATTATCACTGGATTGAATCTCGATCAGGCTATTGTCGACGGGATTATTTCATTTTTAGAAATACTATCGGAAACTGATTCTAATGGGTTTCCTTTGCTTGAGGCCAAAAAAGATTTAAGCAGAGCTTCAATTCTGCAAAAATTGAAATTACACCTCAAAGACTCCGAGATTGGCAATGAAGGCATTGAAGAATTGACAAAAATCAATGGCATACTCACCAGACTTGGATACGATGAAGAGCGTGTCATTTTCGATCCTACACTCGTGAGAGGAATGGCTTATTATACCGGGCCAATATTCGAAGTGGAATCCAAACAATCGTATAAGGATGAAAAAGGAAGAGAGCGAAGAGTTGGGTCCATCTGTGGGGGTGGCCGATACGATGGATTGGTAAAAAATCTAAATGGAGTTGCGGTTCCCGCGACGGGTGCATCTATAGGTGTAGACCGCCTCGCTGAATTACTTATGCTGACCAATCAAGTTCCAAATAAAGTGCAAGGTCCTGTCTTCATTGCTGTATTTGATGATGAACTGATGCCTGAATATCAGAAGATTGCAGCCGAACTTCGAGAAAACAATATTGCCACCGAAATCTATTATGGCAGTTCTAAAGGCATGAAAAAGCAATTTAAATACGCGGATAAGCGCAACGCATCTTTGGCCATCATGCTCGGAAGTGATGAAGCCGAACGTGGTGTGGTTTCTGTAAAAGATTTGATACTGGGAAGACAATCTTTCGAAATTCAAGATCGAGATGAATGGAAAAAAAGAATTCAAAGTGAGGTAAAAAGAGAAGATCTCGTCTCGTTCATACGAAAAAAACTAACCTAACTAAACTTACTAACCTAACTAAACTAACTAGCTTTATGTCAAAATCCATTTTGCTGAATGGTGATGCATTGACTCGAAAAGACGTAATCAATGTGGCGGTTTCCAATTACCAAGTAGAAGTTGATATAAGCAAACTTTCAGCCAGTCTTAATTATATCAATGAAAAAGTAAAAAATGAGAAGATCGTTTATGGTGTAACAACCGGTTTTGGATCAAATACCAATAAAATGATCCAAAAGGAAGATGCGATTGATCTACAACTAAATCTCCTTCGATCTCATGCGTGTGGAGTTGGCAAACCACTGTCACGAGAGATTGTGCGAGCGATTATGGTCATTCGTCTAAATACCTTGCTCAAGGGTTATTCGGGTGTGCAGGAATCCACCGTTAATCAGTTGGCATTCTTGATCAACAACCAAATTCATCCGGTCATTCCAGAAAAAGGTTCAGTCGGAGCAAGTGGTGATCTTTGCCCACTGTCACATATGGCCCTTCCTCTTTTGGGCGAAGGTGAAATTGAGTACAAAGGCACTACCTACAGAACCGAAGATTTCATGGAAAGCGAAGATGCCAAAGCTATTGGTTACCGCCCAATCACACTAGGTTATAAAGAAGGTCTGGCGCTTAATAATGGCACCACTGTAATTGCTGCTGTGGCAACTATTGCGCTGGCCAAGGCAGATAATCTTATAAAGGTGGCGACGCTCTCAACTGCACTGATTTACGAAAGTCTGTGTGCCAGAGACAGTGCTTTTCGTTTTGATCCGGTTCATCAAATTCGTAAACATTCGGGTCAGATTGAAATTGCACAATGGCTTAAGACATTGCTAGAAGGTTCAAAATTGGTCGGTATTACTCAAAAAGAAATCATCGAGCTGCTTCTACAAAATGCCAAAATTCCAGCCGATGTCCGTCTGCAATTAGAACAGTTGAATACAAATGTAGAGCACGACGAACAAGTTCAAATTTCGAATAAGCTCATTTTCAAACTTCGATCTGAGGGGTATGATGATCTGGCCTATATTCTGCAATTCGCCCGTCTGAAGTGGAAACCTCAGGACTCGTATTCGATCAGATGTGTACCACAAGTATTTGGAGCGAGTAAGGTGGCTATTGATCACGCCAGTGATATCATCGAAAACGAATTGAATGCAGCATGCGACAATCCATTAATTTTTGCCGACGAGGATCGAGTAGTATCCGGAGGTAATTTTCATGGTCAGCCAGTAGCCTTAGTCATGGATTATTTGAAGCTGGCAGTAGCAGAGATTGGCAATATCACTGAGCGTCAACTCAACAAAATGGTGGATCGCAACACCAATGATGGACTACCTCCTTTTCTCATTGATGGCACAGGTCTGAATAGCGGATTAATGGTTACCCAATATGCAGCAGCATCTATTGTATCGGAAAATAAGGTATTGGTGCACCCTGCCTCCGCTGATTCTGTTCCTACTTGTGAAAACACCGAAGATCATGTCAGTATGGGTACGATAGCGGCCAGGCAAGCCATTGAGATTGCTGAGAATGTAGAAGACATAGTTGTCTTTGCTATTATGGCCGGGTACTATGCAATTCATCTGAGAATGCGTCAATTCGAAAAAGTGAATTTAGAAAGCTCTCTGGAAGGAATGTTGGCACCGTCTATGGTCGAGCTCTGTAAAACCATTCGCAATTCGAATAAAGCCTACCAAAAAGAAGATTTCTTTGAAACAGATCGGTTTATAGCGCCGGAAACACGAGCTGTGAAATCAAGTTGGTCTGAGTTTGTGGAGTTGGCGGAGAGATATTTGGGTTAAAGAAGGGCACAAAGAAGTTCACCGAGAAGGAAAGGGAGGAAAAGGAGGAAGGATTAAATGATTAAATTTTTTAATGCTTGAATGATCTTTTGATTCGTAATCATTTATACTTTCTTGAGGGCATAACCACTTTTCTTTAGTCTACGCTCTTTTAATTTCACTTTAAGAGGTTAGTTATTTAGCTAAGTTTGATGTTGACCTTTACCACAAGGTTCTCGAAGATTTCACAAAGAGTCACAATGATTGTATTTTTTTTAATGCTTGAATGAACTTTTGATCAATTTATTGAATATAACTGTCCGCTTCTTTATGTTATCATTAACTCCAAACGATACTTGAAATAAATCTCAAACTTATCGCTATATTACAAGTGCACATTTGTATTGAAATCATATGTTTTACGCATTTGTAGGTTTGTTGAGTATTTCGGCAATTCTGAGCTTTCTGAATAAGAAATTTCTAAAATTACCAGACACAATAGGAGTAATGGTATTGGCCATTTTCTTTTCTCTTCTATTCTGGGGGTTTTCACAACTTAATACTGAGGCATTTCAGGTCTTTTGCAGTGTTTTATCAGGTATCGATTTCAAAACGTTTTTGTTTGATTTTTTTCTTGGGTTTCTATTATTTGCGGGTGCCATTCATGTGAATATTACGGATTTATCGAAACAGAAGTTATCTGTCTTCTTGTTTTCTACGATTGGAGTACTAATTTCTACAGCACTTGTCGGAACCTTGATTTATTTCGCAGCAAATCTCATAGGCATTGAACTCAATTTTATCTATGCATTGCTGTTTGGAGCATTGATCTCACCTACCGATCCCATTGCAGTCCTGGCTCTGCTCAAAAAAGCCGGGGTCAAGAAAGAGGTCGAAATTAAAGTTATCGGTGAATCTCTCTTTAATGACGGAGTTGGCATTGTCGTGTTCCTCACCTTATTTTCCTTGGCCTCAATGCAAGGAATATCTCTAAATCTTGAGCATTTATCCATTGAACTGTTGCGAGAGGTAGGAGGAGGAATCTTGCTTGGAGTTCTACTCGGAATAATAGCCAATCGAAGTATTAATTCTATAAGAGACGAACCTGTAATAAGCGTTCATATTACCATAGCCATAGTCATGTCCGGATATGCCATAGCTGTGCTTGCCCATTTATCCGGAGCACTGGCCATGGTAATCACGGGATTATACATTGGTCATAATCTTCATAGTACGGCAGTGGATCAGAACCAAAAGAATCACATTACCGTATTTTGGAAGATTTTGGATGAGATATTGAATTCTGTCCTTTTCGTATTAATTGGAATTGAGATTATTGCCATTACATTTTCTCTTGATGCATTCTTCCTTGCATTGATATCCATTCCGATTGTAATCGTTTCCCGTTGGATTTCCATTTCATTGGCGAATCTATTTGCTTTCAGGAATAAAAGTTCTGCTTCGGAGATTCTTACCCTAACCTGGGCTGGATTGAGGGGGGCGATTTCTATTGGATTGGTATTAAGCCTGCCAAAAGAAGCTATTTCAGATACGCTCTTGGTCATGACCTACACTGTTGTGGTTTTTTCTATATTGGTGCAAGGATTGACCATAGAAAGATTTGTAAATAGAATTCAAAATAAAAGTTAATCTTAAACGCTCTTAGTGCAATGGATTCTGTTTTTAGACCATTTGAAAATATATGAAAGAAGATTGAATAAATCTGAGAGAATTGAGAAAATGTCTAATTGAGAATGCATAAATCTCCCCAATTAACAATTTTTTCAGTCTTAATAAAATGAATTAAATCATACAAAAAAATCATACAATATGCAGTGGCATAAAATCCTGGAACATAAAGAAGAAATTGCCGAAGGAAGGGTAGCAACCGTAACTGTTGGACATCAATCTTTATGTATTACTCATTTTGAGGGAAAGATCTCCGCACTTGATAATAAGTGTCCGCATCAAGGTGGCCCGTTGGGTGAAGGAAGTATCGAAAATGGCTTGTTGAGATGTCCATTGCATGGATGGGATTATCATCCTTGTACTGGTAAAGCACCAGGATACGATGATGGCGTAG
>JBCCVV010000129.1:0-18284 GCA_039194925.1 Bacteroidota bacterium | reverse complement strand
CGAGAGTGCTGTAGAATGTCTTTTCACAGGTAATTTCTATCTCATTTAATTTTGAGGGGTAGTCATTTTGATTTAAGTCTTTGAATTCGGCAATTGCTCTGGAACAACATTTTTTTAGTTTTAAAGCAAAAAGGAAAATCCAACGCTTCTTATATGTGCGCACTTAATTAAGTGTAGTCCAAAACATATTATTCGTACAAATCATACATATTACATTTAATTATAATACGTATATTTGCAGTAAAATAGAGCTTTATGAATTATTCTGTCCAATTTAAGCAACTAGTCTTCCTATTCATTTGCATTATCAGCCTTAATCAGACTGCGGCAGCACAAGACTATCGTTCTGCCATAGGAGGTCGATTAGGCAGCTATATTTCTGGTTCTTTCACCACGTTTACATCGGAAGATAGATCGGTGGAAATAATCGCAGGTATAACCCGGGAAGCCAACACTTCTCAATTTCTCTTTGGAAGTTTTTATCGATTTCATTTCGACGTGACCTCTCAGCTCCCCACATTAAAATGGTATGCTGGCCTAGGGTTATACATCAATTCCCTCGAAAAAGAAGCAAGCAGCAGTGAATTGACCTTTCTCCCTTCCGCCATTATAGGAATGGAATATACCTTGGAACACACTCCAGTCAACTTTTTTCTTGATCTAAGCCCATATTATAATACCGATTCCGCAACGGATTCAAACTTTGATGTACATGCAAATCTTGGTGTACGGTATATACTCAAATGGGAATGAGTAAGGTATTTACGAAGCATACATTCCAATGCATAACAATCCATATTTTCACTTTTCAATTTTAATAACAGCGTCATAACCCTTTATTAACATCCATTCATAGTCTATACAGCATATTACTAACCACAAAATTTTAGGCTATGAAAAAGATTATTAACGTACTCGCAGCGATCACATTATTCGCAACTACCCTATCGGCACAGGTAAATATCGGTATCAAAGGCGGACTTAATTTTTCAGATGCCAATGCTGATGTTTTTATAGATGCCGTAAACGATGCACCTTCCACTTTCACTTCATTTGTCGTGGGCGGTCTTGTAGAAGTTCCAATCAATCAGAATTTATCATTTCAGCCAGAATTACTTTACACGCGCAAAGGCTTTACTGTAGATGAGGGTACATCATTCAACTTACTAGGATTGGATGTTCCCATCGGAGCAAGAGCGGCAACATCAATCAATTATATTGAAGCTCCTCTTTTGGGTAAGGTAAAAATAGGGCACGGAAATACGAAGATATACGGAGTTGCTGGTCCTTCCGTAGGATACGCTACATCAGCAAGAATTCAACCACAGGTAACCTTGTTAATTGATTTCAACCTTCCGGGAATGGACCTGAATCTTTCAGATGGAATTTATAACAGAACCGATATTTCAGGAATTCTGGGAGGAGGTGCAGAATTTGCAACGACGACTGGGAAACTGTTCACCGATATACGCTATCAACATAGTTTTTCAAACATAATCAACAACCCTATTGCAGATTTATCTGTACGCAACAGTGGATTTCAATGGACAGTAGGTTACAGTCACGCCTTCTAGTAAAGAAATAAATATGGCTAGGATTGAATTAAACGATCACTACAACATCAATCTCGAATTCAAAGATTAGAATACGGGTTTTATGAGAGGAATCTGAGCTTATGAAGTTTTTGATTCCTCTTTTCTATTTCTCCACCAAATGTAGCCAATAGTAGCAATCAAAAGATAAGGCAACGATAACATATAGAGAATTCCAGTGTTTAGACCTTTACCCTCCGTTCCACCTTGAGCTAAATTAGTTTCCGCAGCTGCTCTGCACATCGGGCATTGCGCCAGACCTTCCAAAAACGGATTTAGAATGAGCATTGCTATTAAAAAAATCAGAAATGAGTATTTACAAATTTTATTTTTCATCTGTTCTTATCACTTTTACATGACTATATTAAGCTTCCAAATTCCTTTGTATTCTTATTTGTAAATCATTACGAATAACAGGGTCTTAACATTAAATAACATATTGGACCCGATACTGCGACATAAAACCAAACCGGCCATACCCATCTCGCTAGCTGCTTATGCTTTTCCACTTGATAGGTAAAGCCTTTTATAAAGGTAAACAAAATGAATGGCAAAGAAACACCAGCCAAGACAATATGAGAAATCAGGAGTATAAAATAAATAAATTTACTTGTTCCCTCCATGCAATATTTAGTTTCTTCCGTTGTAAAATGATACGCCACATAAGACAACAGGAACAGAAAAGAAAAAAACATCGCCACAAAAATCGAAGTTCTATGTGCCGCTATATTTTTTTGTTTTATAAAATAAAGTGCAGCAACTAGCGCCATTGCCACTGCCACATTAAACGATGCATGAAGAGGCGGTAGAAACGAAAAGTCAATTCCTACATCTATTTTGATCTGTCTCATCATTCCAACAAGAATCAAAACCGCTCCGGTAATAATCCAGGCTGCAACCCCCATTTTCTTTGCTAACGCTACGTTTTCTGTCATTACCCTTTCATTTTAATATCTACTTCTCTAAGTCTTGGCAAAATTATAGAAGTATGTTCAATAAGTCTTTTCACTCCATCCATATCGGCTGGGTATATATTTCGCAGTTGACCGCTGGTATCAATCAAAAGAAATCCGGCATCATCATTTGCAGCAGCAATAGAGTTTGCTGTGAATTCATCAATTTGAATCCAATTATTATCTTTTCCGGAAGGTGCCTGAATACTCATTAACTGAAATGTATGAGAGCCTCCGTACTGCTCAAATATTTCCGGTATTACTTCCTCTCTCACCGGCTTGAGATGCATTAAAGTAGTTTTGGAAATCAATTTATTTTGATCAACGGAGGAATTCATAAATTCCCCTTTAGGTTCCAACTCTTTCAGAGCAGCTTTTCGATAATCAAGACCAGATTGCAAGTAGTACCATGAGCCTAAGGGCAAGACAAAAAGCATTATAAATACCACCGCACCAACTAGATATTTCATCTTCATACGTTATTTATAAAATAACAAATATATGACACCTAGGTTTAAGAAACTTATGAAGTTTCTTAAACCTAGGTGTTATAAAAAAAGCGAATCTTTTCGATCCGCTTTTTTAAATTCTTATCCGATATTTTTAACTTGATTTTCATCGGTAAAGGCTCCAACGTCTTTCACAGGTGCCTCATTCTTCTCTTTTAGGTTTTTACGACTATTATGCCAATATGCGCCTTCCCAGGTAAATGCGATCGCTCCCCATACCAGCAAAAGTGTAGGCAACAAAACAGATTTTACCAAACCTGGGATTTCATATTTCATGTGCATAAATTCATAAATAATCAAGTATGCCTTAACTGCACTCATAATTATCATCAATGCGGCCAAAACGCCTGCATTAATTCCAAAACCTTCCACCAAATGTCCTTTTCCTAAAAGCGCCACGAATACCTCAGCTATCGTTATCACAGCCAATATCATTATCGTTTTAAAGGCTATTTTTTTAGATTCTCCGTATGTTAAATGTCCCATTTCTCTTTATTGATCTTTTTGAAATCTCTTGTCTTCGATAAATTAAGCACACTGAATTACAGCAGGTAAAATAATAAGAATACAAATACCCACACCAAATCGACAAAGTGCCAATACAAGCCCACTTTCTCAATCATCTCATACTTATTTTTCCTTTTCACATACAATCCAGTCGCTGTATTTACGGTAACGATCAACATAATCACTACACCAGAGAATACGTGAAATCCGTGAAATCCTGTAATAAAGAAAAACAACGCACCGAATGCTTTAGGTCCCTTCACCTGTTCTTTCACCATTCCCGCATCCGGACCTTCAGTTACTTTAAATTTCAAAGGCTGCCACTCTCCATCATGTTTATGAATCAAATACGATTCCCCAGCTTCAAACGTGTCTCCTTCGTTTACAAAATGACCATCACCTTCCAAATACTGACCCGCTTCTATATGTGTCCCAAATGGATTCTGCTTTATCGTCATATGCTCTCCGGCAATAAGCTTATTCCATTCCCATGCCTGACATCCCAAAAACATCAATCCTCCGATAATTGTGTAGATCATCCATTTCACAACACCTCTTTTATTTTCCTGATGTCCTTCTTGTACTGCACGTACCATGGTAAAAGAACTAGCCAAAAGTACGAACGTCATGAACGTAACAAATACCAATGGTAAATCATGCCCATTGAACGGAGTTGTACTAAATACAAAATCAGGTACCGGCCAAGAAGGCATACTGAATCTCAATGATCCATACGCAATCAAGAATCCGGCAAAGGTAAATGCATCTGATACCAAAAAGTACCACATCATCAGCTTTCCATAACTCGCTTTAAACGGCTTACTCGCCCCTTTCCATCCAGCCTCTTCTGAATGCGTATCGTTATGTGCTATAGTCTCTGTAGCCATGTATATTCCTTTAATTAAGTCCAGTTAATTATTTGATATTCAATATAAACAACAAGAGGTATATCCAAAGAACCCCTACAAAATGCCAATAATGCAATACCAATTCAAATCTATTTTTTCTTTGTTCTGTATATCTAAATTTTAGCGAAAACGCATGAATCATAGCAACCACCAAGGTGGCAATACCACCTAATACATGAACCGCATGTGCTCCCGTAATAAGATAGGTAAATGACCCAGCTACATTTCCTTTGAAATCCACTCCCATTGCAAACAATTGATTCCAGCCTATGCTTTGGACTACAATAAAAAGTACTCCCATCATAAAAGCTGCTATCAACATCGATTTGTAGAGTGTTTCATTTTGTCGCTTATACGCTATGTAAGAAGCGTGAAGCGCAATGCTACTCAAAATGATAACTGCAACGCTGATGTAAAACATATTGGGCAAACCAAATTCTAACCAATTTCCTGCTGCATGTTTTACAATATAAGCACTGGTCCAACCTGTAAACATCATGATGATGCTTCCCATTCCCAACCAAAGCGCAAATTTCTGTGGATTTATTCCTTTTCGATTTTTATTTTCTATTGTCATTGTATTCATTCCTCCATTTCTTTTAATTAGAAAAATAAATATGCCGCCAAAATTATTGGCAAGTAAACAAAAGAACAAAACATCAATTTCAGGCCAGAAGTCCGATCAAACTTCCTATGGAAATTAAAGCTAAATCCTATATAAATAATAGAGGTTAGCAAAACAATTAACGACGCAATTATTGATCCGGTACCCGTGAAATAAAGCAATCCCACAACTGGTATCATCAATAAAGCATATAATGTAGAATGTAATCCCAAACTCCTATTTACATTTCCAGCTTCATCCTCCGGAAGCAACTTGTACCCTGCATTCTGATAATCATCAAACGCCAGATATCCAATCGCCCAAAAGTGCGGAAATTGCCATAAAAATTGGAGTGCAAACAATCCAATTCCCAACATCGTAATCGTTCCTTCAAAAGCAGTGCAACCAATTAAAGCAGGCAATGCTCCCGGTATTGCTCCAATCGCCACCGCTGAAGTTGAATATCTCTTCATTGGTGTATAAACAAATGAATAGCATATCATGGAAAGCATTCCCAACAAAGAAGTTAAAGGATTGAACATGGCCAACATGGATATCCCAAGAAGGCATGCCAAACCTGCAAACATCACTCCTTCAGAAGCCTTCATTCTACCCGCAGTGATCGGTCGATCCGCTGTTCGAGTCATATGCTTGTCATAGTCTTTTTCAAGAACCTGATTCAATGCATTTGCCGCGGCTGTTACCAGAAATCCTCCCGTCCCAAGTAATATCAATCCGATTAGATTAACGTTACTTCCAGCAGCAATAATATACGCCATAAGTGAAGTGAAGACTACCAACAAGGAAAGCTTCAACTTTACCAACATTATATAATCCTCAAGCTTCGAATACGACTTGCTAGCGACTTGTTTTAATTGATATGTTTGTGTTTTAGCCAATGCTTACTCTTTCACATATTAATTAATGATCGCCAACTTCGCCCTCTTCCAAAGGAACGTATTGAGGAACAAATTCTCTTTCGTCTTTATTGTAATCGTAAGCCCACCTGTGTACAGAAGGAATCTTTCCTGGCCAGTTGCCATGAATGGGCTCTATCGGTGTTGTCCATTCCAATGTAGTTGCCTGCCATGGATTCTTAGTTTTCATTTTTTTACCATTCCATATGCTGTAAAAGAAGTTTATTACAAACAACAATTGTACAGCAAATACTACAATAGCTGCAACGGTAATAAACTGATTCATTTCAGCAAAGTGCTTGAACGCATCAAAACTTTCAAAGCTGTAATATCTTCTAGGTACACCAGCCATACCAATGTAATGCATTGGCCAGAAAATTGCGTAGGCTCCTATCATTGTGCCCCAGAAATGGATTTTTCCTAGGGTTTCATTCATGAATCTACCGTACATCTTTGGATACCAATGATAAATTCCGGCAAACATTCCAAAAAAGGCCGCAACCCCCATCACGATGTGGAAGTGAGCCACAACAAAGTAGGTATCGTGCATTTGAATATCAATAGTAGAGTTTCCTAAGAATACTCCTGTCAATCCACCGGAAATAAACATCGATACAAACCCTATTGCAAATAACATTGGCGTATTTAGCCTTAGGTTTCCTCCGTAGACTGTGGTTATCCAGTTGAATACTTTTACGGCCGAAGGTACAGCGATGATCAATGTAAAAATCACGAAGAAGTTGGATATGAACGGATTTACTCCCGACATAAACATATGGTGCGCCCACACAATAAATGAAAGGAATGCAATTGCCAAAATAGAATATACCATCGCTCTGTATCCAAATATCGGCTTACGAGAATGTACTGCTAAAACTTCTGATACGATACCCATCGCCGGCAGAATGATTATATATACCTCCGGGTGACCTAAGAACCAGAACAAGTGCTGGTACAATACAGGTGATCCCCCTACTCTATCTAATGCCTGTCCCGCAATGAATATATCACTTAAGAAGAATGAAGTACCTAATCCTCTATCCATCATTAGCATGAAGAATCCAGATGCTAAAACTGGGAACGATAATACCCCAATAACTGCCGTTACAAAGAACGCCCATATTGTTAAAGGCATTCTCCAAAGGCTCATACCTCTTGTTCTTAAGTTCAATACAGTAGTGATATAATTAATACCTCCAAGAAGTACCGACACTACGAAGAGTGTCAAACTCACCAGCCAAAGCGTCATACCCGTACCGGATCCTGTTGAGGCCTGTGGTAAAGCACTCAGCGGTGGATAAGCGGTCCAACCTCCTGAAAATGGTCCCGTACTTAAGAATAGTGAGTAAAACATAACGATACCCGCCATAAAGAAAAACCAGTACGATAGCATATTCAAGAAAGGAGAAGCCATATCTCTGGCTCCCAGCTGAAGTGGAATCAAAAGATTACTAAACGTCCCACTCAATCCTGCAGTTAATACAAAGAATACCAAAATAGTACCGTGCATGGTAACCAGAGCGTAATAGAACTCAGGTGCCAATGTTCCAATTCCATTAGCATCTACTACGATCCATTTACCCAAAACAGGTTTTAACCAAGCCAAACTTTCCTCTGGAAAACCCAATTGAAGTCTGAAAACAATTGACATAGCTGCACCGATAATAGCCCAGATGATACCCGTAATCAAAAATTGTCTCGCAATGATCTTATGATCCATCGAGAAAATATAATGACTTATGAATCCTGACTGATACTTATCTCCGTGGTGATGATCGTGAAAGTGGTCATCATAGCCCAACTCCTGTACCAGAGTTTCTTCATTATATGTTGTTGCAATATCTGCCATCTTTAATTTTAATTTTTAAACTATTGTGAAATAATTCTCAACTCTGTTCTTCTATTTAACTCTCTGCCATCTTCCGTCTCATTGTCACCAATAGGAGACGTTTCACCATAACCTGTATATCTCAATCTCGATGCATCCAATCCTTTGTTGGTCAAGTAATTCATCACGTTCTGTGCTCTGGTTTGAGACAACTCCATATTCGTGTCATCATCTCCCTGACTGTCTGTATGTCCTGCTAATTCCACTGTAACATTGCTGTTCGCGTTCAATATATTTGCTAAATTATCCAATTCATATTTCGATAAATCCGATAATGCAGCTGATCCTGTATTATAGAAAACATGTTTAAGCAAAATTGTTTTATCCTCTGCTTTCTCACTATCCAAAGCATTTTGGAAATCTACTTTCAATTCTAATGCTCTCTCTTTAATTTCTACATCTAACAACTGACCTTTTCGAGGATCATCATCCGTACCTCTTACCGTTGTCATATAGGTTGAATTCTGTGTTTCTAACCAATCATTGTATTCCTCTCGTGAAACAACCTCAACTATTCTTCTCATTGAGTAGTGACCAGAACCACATAACTCTGCACATGCCAATTCATAGTTAAACTCTTTCCATCTTGGAAGGCTTTCCGGATCTGTTTCATCAGCTGGAAGTTTCCATTCAGGATAATTTCTTAATTCTTGTCTGTACTCCTCCGTAGTCTTGATTGGTCTGAAAATAAAGTAGGTAGGAAGACCAGGGATCGCATCCATTTTCACTCTAAAGTGAGGCAAATAAAAGTTATGGAGCACATCCTTAGCCGTGATTCTTACTCTTACCATTGTATCTACAGGAAGTACAATTTTATCAGAACCTCCCAATATAATATCATCCATTGCTTTGTCATCTGCCCAATCCATACCCAATGGATTCGTTGCCGGATTAATATTTCTAAAATCCTTTGTTCCCAACTTTCCATCCGGACCAGGATATCTGATATCCCAAGCAAATTGATAACCAGTAGCCTCTATTTCTAAATATTCATCTTCTTCTGATACATCCGGCATAATATTGTTCCACGCTACCAGTCCTTTTACTACCAAAAAGGTAAGTACAATGGCAGGTATCACAGTCCACACTAACTCTATGGTGTTATTGTGCGCTATAAATTGCGCTTTGTTGCCTTCTCTGCTTCTATATTTATAAGAATACCAGAACAATAAAACGTGTGTAATGAAAAACACGATGAATGTTACGGCTAAAGTTGCATTAAACATACCATCAATCTCACTACCATGAGCAGATGCTGCACCGTGTGGGCCATATCCCAACATTACATCTTTGTAGTACACAGCTGACCATATGGTTCCAATTAGAAATAAGACCATAAACCCAACCATCCAAACCGCAGTGCGATCGTTGGCTTGCTGTGCAACTTCTTCTTCACCCCTAATCTTAGCGGCAAGATCGGATATCTTTCCAATCTGCACCACAACTACTGCAAGGATGACTACTATTAAAATTGCTATAAATCCAGTCGACATTTTTGACTATTTATTTTTTTGATAAAATCTTATTCAATCTCACTATACATGATGATGTAAACTCTCACCCAAGTATGGATCATTTTCAGGCACCAATGAAGCTTTACTCAATGAGTTGAATGCTACATATAAGAATAATGCCAAGAATCCTAAAAATGTACCCAATTCCAAAAGTCCAGGGAAGTTGAATCCAAATAAAAATTCAGATGCATGTTCTGCCCCGTGTCCATGTCCTGCTGCATCTACCGCACCATGTGCAGCTTCTGCTCCGTGTCCACCAGCCTCATGCCCATGTCCTCCATGATCGCCATGATGGCTTGCTGTAATCAAAGCACCTGGCTTGACCATCAAAAAGTAGTCCCACCAGTGTCCTAATAGTACCAATCCTGCTACAAATCCTACTGATCCAAATTTTCGTTTTGTGTCATTTCTCAAAAGAATGAAAAACGGAAGTATGAAGTTGATGATGAGGTTCCCGAAGAATAATACAGGGTAATTATCCATTCTCTCTTTGAAATAGATCGTCTCTTCTCCAACATTCGCATACCATATCAGCATATATTGAGAAAACCATAAATAGGTCCAGAAAATACTAAACGCAAATAAAAACTTACCCAAATCATGGATATGCTCTTGCGTTACATTGTCGTAATATCCATTTGCTTTCAAATACAATAAGATCAATATCGTCAAAGCAATCATCGCTACAAACCAACTCGCTGCACTATACCATGCGAACATGGTACTATACCAGTGTGAGTCCAAGCTCATCACCCATTGCCAAATCATTGCTGCTGAAGTAAAACCAACTATTGGTAAGAAAACCGCAGCATACCATCTCATTCTTCTGTGTCTGGAGAAGTTTTCACCTGCACCTTTTTGGTCTTCTTCCAATGATAATGCTCGAAGTCTATTGTAGAAGAATGCCCAGGTGCCACCTATAATGATTGTTCCGAATAGATACCAGTATTTATTCAAAAATCCAGATTTCCCTTCTAAAACAGCATCTCCTGTTATATCACCTGCCCAATGATACAAATGATTCATATGGAAAAAAGTGGTTAACCCAATTACAACCATTAATCCAATACCTATGTAGATAAAAGAACCAAAGGCTTCCCACACTCTTTTAAACTGCGCATGCCATCCGGCATAAGCCGTGATACATACCGAAATAAAGAACGTAGCCATAAGCGACAAGCCCGTAAAGAACACAGAATTGTGTAGCAAGTTTGTCCAAAATCGAGTATGCAACTCATCATCTACTAACCAGGTAATCCCCATGCACAAAACTCCTAACCCTACGAAGGATAATAAAAATGTTTTGGCAGTACTTTTAAAAACAAATTGATTCATTATTGTCTTTTTCTTTTTTCGTTCGATTAATGATCATGATTTTCACCATGCCCTGAGTCTCCGTGATCGTGTCCATGTCCTCCCTCAATCTGCTCTCCGTTTTCATCTACATGATGATGATTATCAGAGTGTCCTAAATCTACTCCATGTCCTTCTGCCTGATCTACCATATTTGCCGCCAAATAATCCTTTCCTGCAGGACGATCTACTTCATTTAGCGTATTCTCTTCTTGATTATAAGCTAATTTCAATTCCTTTGCCTGAAGCGATCGTATGTAATGTATAACATTCCATCTTTCTTCATAAGAGATTTTATCCTTGTATGACCCCATCAAATTTTTTCCCCACATAATGGAATGATAGTATCTGCCATTTGAGGCAGTTACATGCTCCTCCAACAAGAAGTTCGCTGGCTGTACAGGATACACTCCTCCGTCATCTCTTACCAGATAACCATTACCATCTCCTTTCTCACCATGACAAGTAGCACAAAAGATATTATATAGATTTTTACCTTCTGCCAATCCAGCCTCAGTAATCGGAAAAGGATTGTCAATAACTTCATCTATGGCTCTATTCCTTTCTTCTTCTGAATCACCATAATAATATGGAACATGCCCTTGTTTAGGCAAACCATATTTCGCATTATCTATTCTTCTCGGAACAGTACCTTCAACTGGTACTCTTGGTTGTGCCCATTTATGATAATCCTCTTCGGTTCCCCAAGTATTGTAATAGTAATAATTATAATAATTGGCCTCATAAGCAATAGAGTGGCCCATGTCAGGCATATACTCAGATCCCGTATTATTAACTCCCGCTTGTTGGCAAGATTGCAAGGCCCATGCCCCAGCAATCAAAACAAGAAACGTATATATTTTACTTCTATTCATCGTATTAAGATCTCTTTCGTTTATATCGTTTTGTGATTTACTTCGGAAGCTCCCGTTGCCGAAAAGAACGATTCTGCATCCGAGGTACTCACTTCGGACTTGTCAAAAGCAATGCAAAATTTATCATCCGTAATTCTATCGTCCAATGTAGGATTTGTTACTCCTGGCCCCAATCCACAAATCGTGTAAAAAGTGACCACCATCCCGATAGAGGCAAACAAAACGGTAAGCTCAAAAGTAATAGGAATGAATGCGGGTACCGACCAATAGGGCTTACCTCCAAAAATAATCGGCCAGTCTTTGGTAAATATCCATGTCATTCCCAAAAAGGCTGTCAATGTCCCTATTGATCCGAAAACAAAACCAGCGATGTGTAATCTTGATTCTTCCAGACCTAATAAAGGATCCAAACCGTGAACAGGAAATGGACTGTAGACATCCATAATTTCCAAATGATCACTGTTCGCTTTTTTAACAGCCTTCATCATGATTTCTTCATCATCATAAAGTCCGTATACTACATCTTTATTTTTATGAGCCATAGCTTCTTAATTATCTAGTTAGTTATTAATGTGCTTCTTCAACAACTTCTCCGTGTCCATGATCATCGTGATGAACAGCATTTTTTCCCGTATACTGATCACCTGATGATTTCAAAATACTTTTGATCTCTGCCACTGCAACTGTTGGTGCCACTCGGGTAAAGATCAGGAACAGGACAAAGAACAATCCAAACGTTCCTACGTAAATTCCTATCTCTACCCACGTAGGACTGTAGAAGGACCAACTTGATGGTAAATAATCTCTTGCCAAAGTGGTCGCAATAATTACAAATCGCTCAAACCACATTCCGATGTTAATGAAAATCGACATAAAGAATGTAAACAAAACATTTCTTCTTAAACTCTTACTCCAGAAAAACTGTGGAGAAAGAACATTACAGAACATCATTCCAAAATATGACCACCAGTAAGGTCCTAACGCTCTATTAAAAAATGCGAATTGCTCATACACGTAGCCAGAATACCAAGAAATAAACAACTCCGTTAAGTATGCAACCCCAACAATAGAACCTGTAGCAAGAATTACTTTGTTCATGGATTCTATATGCTCAAGTGTAATATAATCTTCAAGATGAAGTACCTTTCTTACGACAAGCATCAATGTTAATACCATCGCAAATCCGGAGAAAATCGCACCTGCAACGAAATATGGTGGGAAGATTGTGGTATGCCATCCAGGTATCACTGAGGTGGCGAAATCAAAACTTACGATTGTATGTACTGAAAGTACTAGTGGAGTTGCCAAACCTGCCAAAATCAAAGACAATGACTCCCATCTCTGCCAGTGTTTTGCGGATCCAGTCCATCCAAATGATAAAAAGTTATAAATTTTTCTTCTAAATCCTTTGGCTCTATCTCGGATGGTTGCAAAATCCGGTACAAGTCCAGTATACCAGAATAATAGTGATACAGTGAAGTACGTACTAATTGCAAATACATCCCATAGAAGTGGAGAATTAAAGTTTGGCCAAAGTGGACCTCTTGTATTAGGATATGGGAAAATGTAAATGGCTAACCACACTCTTCCCATGTGAATCACTGGAAATAATCCAGCACACATTACCGCAAAGATCGTCATCGCCTCTGCAGCTCTGTTTACTCCTGTTCTCCATTTTTGTCTAAATAACAATAAGATGGCAGAAATCAAGGTACCCGCGTGACCGATACCGATCCACCAAACGAAGTTGGTAATATCCCATCCCCATCCAATGGTCCTATTCAGATCCCATGTACCGATCCCATGCCAGATGGTCCATATGATACAAAAGATACCAAATGATAATACCATTACGGACAAAAGAAAACCAATGACCCAGGGTTTTGAAGGTGTCCGTTCCGTTGTACTGATCATATCTTCTGTGATCTGATGGTACGTTTTCCCTCCTGTTACTAAGGGTTCTCTAATTGGACTTACAACAGAACTCATATATTAGTCTTATGTGTTTTTTCTTTAATAAAATTGATAATTACCTACACTTCAAATGACTCGTCTCTATTATTTACTTTCATACCATATGTAATAGAAGGTCGTACGTTAACTTCTTCCAATACCAGATAAGAAAGTGGAGAGTTATTCGCCTTTGTCAACTTATTACTCTTATCATTCAAATCTCCAAATGTAATACCTCCTGTAGGGCAAGCCGCAGAACAACAAGGAGTTAAGTCATTATCATTCAATTTTCTTCCTTCCATTTTAGCAGTAAGCTTTGCAGATTGTAATATCTGAACACAGAAGCTACATTTTTCAATTACCCCTCTTGATCGAACTGTCACATCTGGATTTAATACCATTCTGGTAATATTATCCGCTCCAAATGGAACATCTTCATCTGCAACTTTTATCTGATTTGCAGGGAATAAATCTGCAGTCGTATAATCCATCCAGTTGAATCGTCGCACTTTATAAGGACAGTTATTTGCACAATATCTTGTACCAATACATCTATTGTACGTCATCTGGTTCAACCCTTCAGAACTGTGGTTGGTAGCATTTACCGGACATACATTCTCACAAGGTGCATTATCACAGTGCTGACACATCATTGGCTGATATACAGTACTTGGATTTTCAACGTCGCCATAGTAATATCTATCTATTCGCAACCATGTCATCTCATGGTGACGAGAAACTTCTCTTTTACCAACTACAGGGACATTATTTTCAGCCATACATGCAATCGTACATGCACCACATCCTGTGCAAGTCGTAAGATCGATATTCATACCCCAATGGTGTCCCATTTCGTAATTCTGATCGTATCCTCGATATATCTGCTGCTCGTTTAGGTGTTGTGCGTGTGCTCTTTTTTCTTTGAGTTGATCAACATTTTCCTTTAGATCAGATACATTACTCGTATAAATAATAGACCTGTCAGTCAATGAACCTTGAAAACCTTTTACTCCAGTGAAATAATCAAAGAAAACCGTTGCAGCTTCATCAGCATTTATAATTTGGTCTGTTCCTTTCTCTTTGGCCGTTACACCTATAGTATGGTGATACTGAACACAAGAGAAATATTCTTCTTTTCCTGCTTTGCCTTTTATTTGGATATCAGAATTATAATAGTGCGCATTTCCATTCTCATCTACCGTGAGCAGGTCATTAACATTGACACCAACCTCACCCGTTTTTGGTCCAAATTGTCTTCCCCATCCTAAAGCTAGAGAAACTGTTCCTTTGGTTTGACCAAACTGCTGAATAACAGGAACTGTCAAATCTTTTCCAGCTACGGTTATGTTTACCAAATCACCGTCTTCAAGACCTTCAAAACCTTTAAAACTTCTTACACCGTCGAAGCTAACCGGAACTGCCAAATAATTACCCCATGACGTTCTGGCAACAGGGTCTGGCATTTCTAATAACCAAGGATTATTGGCAAATTGACCATTCCCCATCGAAACTGATTCGTAGAACTGAATCTCTAAACCTGTTGATGATGGTTTTGAAATCCCCGCAGCTGCAGCTGCAACATTCGCTGTAAAAGCTGGAGTTTCACCCTTATATCCAGTTTCATAAACTCCATCTTGTAAAACACTATCCCAAAAAGCCTGGAATGTTGCAAAACTTGACTGGTTTGCAAAATATGTTTTCTCCCAATTATGTTTGAGATATTCCATATATGGCTGAGTAGCTTCCTTATCCAAGTTTGGACTATCTGCCCAAGTCAACAAAGACTCTTCATATTGTCTTGTATCAAAAAGATTTTTTATAGACGGTTGAATGGTGCTCAATAGACCTTCTTTCATTTCTGCGTCTCCCCAACTTTCCAATAAGTGGTGTTTTGGAGCAATGATATCGCAACTATCGGCTGTTTCATTCATAAGAAGATCAAAAGCGACCTTCGTGCCAACACCTTCTAGTGCGGCTTTAAGCTCATTTCCTCCGGCATAATCATAAACAGGGTTACAAGCATTAAAAATCACAACATCTACGTTTCCATTTGTAATATCCGTTGTCAATTGTTTCAGTTCTGCTTCATCACCTTGTCTTTGTAAAGAAGCATTCTCGAAATTTTGGGTAGTACCAATAGAGCCTAATGCATTGTTGATTGCATTTACTAGAATCTGCTCCTGCTTATTATTCGAACCAGAAACAATTAGAGATCTTTTTCCGGCCGCTTTCAATTCAATTGCAACCTTTTCTAAGTTCTTTGCCGCTTTCTCGTTTAACTCGGGTACTGATATTCCTCCGACGATCTTATTAGCAAGATAAGCTATAGCTGCTCCCATCTCACTTGGCTTGATCAAAATCCGATTATCCGCATTAGAACCAGTTAGGGACATTCCAGATTCAACCTGAATATGTCTAGACATTTTTGGTCGCGTAATGTCATCAATTTTTCTAGTCTGAGACCATTGATGTGTATATTCAATTGGTGATATCCAAGTTCCAAGAAAATCAGCACCAAAGGAAACGATTACATCAGCGTTATCGAATCTATATGTAGGTATAGCTCTTTTCCCAAATGTCTCTTCATTGGCGTTTAGAAGTGCAGCTACAGATACTGGATCATAAGTTACCACCTTAGTAGATGGATATTTTGCTTTGAACTCTTCAACCGCAGCTTTGGCAGTAGGACTCATCATTGTATTTGTTACAATTCTAATGCCCTGTGCATTCGCCAATGCCTTTTTCACTCTTAAATCTATTTCCTCCCAAGAAGAATCGGTCCATGCACCATCTTCCTTAACCTGTGGCATTCTAAATCTTGAAGTATCATAAAGTGATAGCACTAAGGCTTGAGTTCTGGCATCAGTTCCACCCATAGTAACTTTGGAAGAAACATTACCATCAACTTTGATTGGTCTTCCTTCTCTTGTTTTAATAAGAATTGGAACACACTCACCTCCATTTACGTAAGTTGAAGTATAATAAGTCGCAACACCTGGAACAATAGAATCAGGTTTTACCACATAAGGAATCGCTCTTTTGACAGGAATGTCACAACCTGCCGCAACTGTTGCCGCGCCAAGACCAAATCCTAAAAATTTCAAAAAGTCACGACGACTACCGCCGATATTCTCAGCAACTTTTTGATTACCCATACTTTCTACCAAGTTAGGATTTGCAAACTCCTGTTGAGATATTTCAATAAATTCAGGATCGTTCGTCAAATCCTTTCCTCCGATCCAAACATTCGATTTATTGTCTTTCATTTACTATTATTTGACTTATGTTATGACCAACTTGAGTTGCTGGTTATAATTTCATTTGAGTTAGATTTAATAATGACACTTTTGACACTCCAATCCTCCAATATCTGCTACAGTTACCTTTTCCATATCTCCTGATTGTAAATCTTCATGATACTTGGAGTAACTCTCATAATACTCATTGTCTTTGAATTTCACTGAAGTCTGTCGGTGACAATTAATACACCATCCCATTGAAAGTGGAGAATGTTGTTGTACAACTTCCATTTTTTCTACAGCGCCGTGGCAATCCTCACATTCCACCTGACCAACTGTTACGTGTTGAGCGTGATTAAAATATACATGATCCGGTAGATTATGAATTCTAATCCATTCAATAGGCCCTTGAATTCTAGTCTTTTGATCATTAGTCAAAGAAGTTTTGATTCCTTTCCACTGTTTATTTACTTCTTCTTTTCCGTCTGAATCAATCTCTACCAACTCATTGTCCGCGACATATTGATCTTCTATCCATTTGGTATATACCTCTTTAATTTGCTCTTCGGTATATTCATCATAGTTTTCGATGTAGGTATTTGACGATGGATCGTATCCAATGGAAGCATAAATTTTTGTCAATTCTGCCGTTCCATATTCTGTACCATTTTTTATTGCGCGGTGACAATTCATACATGTATTTGCCGCAGGAATTACAGAATGCTTCGATCTACGCGCTCCATCGTGGCAATATTGACATTCAATCTTATGAATTCCAGCATGTGTTTCGTGAGAGAATTTAATAGGTTGATCTGGTTGGTACCCTTCTTGTCTTCCTAAATTAGTTGCATTAGATACTGTAGTATAACCTGCAAGCACAACTAAACCAAAAATCAAGAAACTGATCACACCTTTTGAAGTAAGAGACTGAATTAATGTTTTTCGTTCGATCTGTCTTCCTTCTTTCGCCGCAGCTAAAACGTTAAGGTTACTAATGATACGTGTAAGAATGATAGCTAGTAAAGTAAGAACACCTAATAGCAGTATATATAACCAAGTATTCGATTCTTCCTTAACTGGGTCACCAACAGGGCCTAAGGGGTCACCTGCAACTCTGGGAGGATAAGATCCTTCAGCTACACCATTAATATATGCCAAAAGCGAACCGATCTCATCATCCGTCAACGCTGGAAACGCGGTCATCACGGTTGGCTTCCATTCTTCCCATAGTTCAACGGCTCTTGGATGACCATCCGCAATCATTTGTTGAGAATTTCGAATCCAGGCATACAGTGCTTCGTCATCACCCCAGCGTTCTTGTGAGCCAGCAAGCGCAGGTCCAGTTGCAGCAGAAACCATATTTTTGGCGTGGCATTGGGCACAATAGTTTTTGAAAAGCTTTTTACCCTCATCGGCACTTACCTGAGCTGTCAGAGAGAAAGAGACCAAAACTAACAGCAGTGTTAGCAATT
>JBCCVV010000128.1:0-18413 GCA_039194925.1 Bacteroidota bacterium | reverse complement strand
TTTTGCTATTCTCATAGGTTGTGGACTTTTGGTCTTAGTCTGTTATGTTTTTTACAACAATCGATTGATTCGAAGACAACAAAAATTAGCGCAGCAAGAAAATCTAATCAAACAACAAGAAATTGAGAAGTTGCTTAAAGATCAGGAGCTTTCAACAATTCGAAATATACTGGATATTCAAGAAAAGGAAAGGGTAAGGATTGCTAAAGATCTGCACGATCGTCTAGGAAGTATGTTATCCATGGTGAAATTGCACTTCCAAAATACAAATCAAAAATTGGACGAACTTAAATCTGCGAACCTGGATGCATACAATAAAGCGAATTCGTTGCTTGATGAAGCTTGTGGTGAAGTCAGAAAGATTGCACACAATTTGTCTTCAGGAATATTGAAAAATTTTGGCCTTGTAGCAGCCATTGAAGAACTTAAGAATTCTTTAGTGAACACAAAGCAATATTCAGTAGAATTTGTCACACATAGAATCAATCAGCGATTTTTTCCGGAATTGGAAGTTGCCATATATCGAATTATTCAAGAGTTAATTTCCAATATTATCAAGCACGCAGAGGCGACCGAAATTAGTATACAATTGTTGAACAAGGATTCCGAATTGCACCTGGAAGTGAGCGACAATGGTTTAGGATTTAGCAATTCGAAGGAAGATTATATGAAAGGGATGGGATTGAAAAATATTGAATCCAGACTACAAACGTTTGAAGGTAAAATGCGAATAGATGCACGACCCAAACACGGTGTGAGTGTATTTATTACGATTCCATTGAATTAAAAATAGGACTCATGATAAGCGTTATAATAGCGGATGATCACCAAATTGTAGTAGATGGCTTGGTATCAATATTGGAAATGGAAGCCGATATCGATGTGGTGGGCACTGCTCGTAATGGGAATCAAGTGATTCAACTCTTAACGGAGCAAAAAGTGGATGTTGCTATTTTGGATATAGAAATGCCAGGATTAACAGGTGTCCAATTGTCCGAGATAATCCGCGATAAATATCCTTCAACCCAGGTGTTAATCTTATCCATGTATAACACTAAGAATTTTGTCCAACAAATCATCAATTCAGGAGCCAAAGGTTACATCCTTAAAAATAAGGGCAAGGAGGAATTGGTCAAAGCCATACGATATGTACATATGGGGCAGGGGTATGTTGGCCAGGAAATCACCGATGTCATGATGGAAGCGCTAAAAGAAAAATCCAAACCTAAAAAAGAACCAAAGTTTGTATTGACAAAACGGGAAAAGGAAGTTTTGGCACTTATTGCACAAGGGTTTTCATCTATAGAAATCGGTAAAAAGCTATTCATTGCCCCCACCACGGTTGATACGCATCGACGCAACCTCATTGACAAACTTGATGTATCCAATTCCAAAGAATTAATTGTTTTTGCAATTAAAAACAATCTGGATATCACTTAATTCATTTTAGCTGAGTTTTAGATGATTTTTTGAGGTAAAAAAATCATCATCTCCATAGTTTTTAGTAGAAAGATTACTGAGTTTTGATGGAAAGCCTATGCACAAACTATTCGATATTGGATCATGAAAAAACACTTTTACAAGAGAGTAGTCAAAAGTGATTTGTAGAGAGGTAGTGTTAACATCATCGTTCATATCAAAAAAATACAATCAGTATGAAAGGGGCTTTAGTGGTAGGTATCGACTATTATAAACATCATAACCCATTGTATGCTTGTTCTAAGGATGCGCGCAAAATCAGAGATTTACTAAGCAATCATTACAACGGGTTCGCTAATTTCGATGTAGATCTTGAAGTATCAGAATCCAGCAAATACCCAATAACCCGTGAATTTTTAAGGAATAAGATTGAATCCTTATTTAGCAAGGATCCGTTGGAGGTAGCACTATTCTATTTCTCAGGGCATGGATATATTGAACAAACAGGAGGCTATTTGGCGACTTCAGAGGCCCGAAAAGGCCATCAAGGTTTATCCATGAGTGATATCATGAAGTTTGTCCGTGCTTCCAGGGCTGGCAATAAAATAATCATCCTGGACTGCTGTTATTCTGGAGCATTGGGACAGTATACGAAAGACGAAAACTACTCTAACCTACCGGATAATACAGTAATACTCACTGCGAGTGGTGCCGATGAATTTGCCGTTGAGGCCGGGGGATCAAGTTTATTTACTGCATTACTATTGGATGCCTTGGAAGGTTCTGCTGCCGACCTCAGTGGGCATATTACACCAGGCAGTCTTTATACACATGTGGATCAATCGCTGGGGGCATTGCAGCAACGCCCAATATTTAAGGCAAATGTAAAACGGTTTATCAGCTTACGTAAATCCGAACCACCAATTCCTTTTGAGGTGTTAAAAAGAATTGCCGATTTTTTTGAAAATCCAGATGCTATTTTTCCTTTGGATCCTTCTTTTGAGATTACAGAGCCTAGTGCGAATCCAGCGAATGTGGAGGTGTTTAAAATCTTGCAGAAGTTGAATCGCGTCAACTTGGTAAGACCTTTACCGCCCGATCCTTACATGTATTTTGCGGCTGTGAATTCCGGTGCATGTGCGTTAACCGTTCTTGGTCGACATTATTGGAATTTGATCAGGAACAACAGATTGAAGAGCTAATGATTTTTTGGAACATTATAAATTGCTAAGTATCATGCCTACCAAAAACTTCACCCAGGAAATGATCCGTTATGTATTCGCAAATCATTTTTATAAGGCGTTTACTGAACTGAGAAAAAAATCGTTGGCCAACGAGCAAAGAGAAAAATATTACGTACTCAACGCTACTGCCAATGTAATGATCAGTACGACATCATCAGAGAAAAAAGATGTGAGTCCGGAATTAGTGCAAAATTTTCAGCTTGCTCAACATTATTTTTCAACCATAAGTGCGTCATTAAAAGCCTCTGGGATATCCGTTTATGATTACAAAGCGCTGAATGATTTGATCAATGCATCGAACCATTTTTTTTCGATTAAAAAAGAAACAAAGACATTTGAACATAATTCAGCAGAAATTGCTCTAAACACGGCATTCCTAAATGATTTAATGGGATCAATGACCGCCATAGGCGGGGCGCTAAATATCGGCAAAAAACTATTGGAAAGCATCGGCAATGAAATTACCTTGTCCATAAACCAATCTCAATACAATCGCAGCATTGGCCATCTCTTATTTGCGTGCGAAGACCTTATGGGTATACCCGTGGTGAGCCTTTCCTTATTTCATATACATGCACGAGAAGGTTCTAAGGCTGTCGATGCCGGATGTGCTAAAAAGAGCAATCAGCGAATTCAATTGAGCTATACGCAGGAGGTGTTTATGTTTATTAATCCGGATGTTTTGCTCCATGAATCGACCCGAGCACTATTGGAGACATAGACTTGTATTTTAAAAAAGGTAAGGATACAATATTAATGCACTTTGTGCCATACTTCCAATTAACCGCCTAAATCATATTGAGCCAGATTAGGGTGGGTATACGTTTTGCATTGAAATTTGAAATCAGCATCTGCTTTACTCACCCTTTCGCTTAATCGCATCCCGTATCCGCGAGGCACTCTCATAATCCTCTTTGGCCAGCACCTGAGCCAACATTTGTTCCAGTTCGGAGAGGGTGTAATCGGATAGACTCCCTCGTTTGTTGGTAAATGCCTTGCTTGGGCTTTCCAGAGTGACGCCAGCACTGACCATGATTTCTTCTGTTGTGAAGATGGGGCAGCTGTATCGTACCGCAAGTGCTATTGCATCCGATGTTCGGGCATCTACAGTAAGATCTGTGCCGTCCGCTTTTTTTCCTATGAGTTGTGCATAGAAAACGCCATCGATTAATTCTGAAATGAAGATTTCGGATATGGAGACACCGGATAAATCCAACGTGTTTTTAAAAAGATCATGCGTTAGTGGACGCTTTGGTTGCATTTTCTCTAGGAACATGGCAATGGCTTGTGCTTCAAAAGCTCCAATGATAATGGGGAGCCTTCTAAAACCATTGTCTTCTTCTAATATCAGTGCGTAATTCCCTTTACTTGACTCACTATTGGAAAGGGCTATAATATTGAGTTCAACTTTCTTCATTTAGCTGGATGTCCATTTTTATAAATTGGCACATTTCATGAATATCATCAAAAGGGGCAATGACAAATTCTTTTTGCTTTAATTTAAATAAGGACTCATTTTCAATTTCTATAGTATAGTTTCCATTCAAAACAATCATTTCGTCGGTACTTGATTGTACGGTCAAATCATTTTTGACAAGTGCCTCAAGTAATATTTCTTTGGTGGTGTGTAATGTCATTTAACCCAAGTTTTCAACCATTATATAACCTCCATAACCAATACATAAAATGGAAGAAAAGATTACTAATCCTAACTGCATTTTGTGGTTATTGTTCAATTTTTTTGAAAATGGAAGACTAAATATTCCAGCAGCAATCAACATGCCGATCACCGAACCAATTCCAAAAATGAGGAGGTAAAGCATACCGTTAAAACCGTTGTTCATTTCAGCCATGACAAGCAGAATCATCGTGCCACTTCCAGCCAACCCATGGATGAATCCTATTCCATACGCCATGTGGTGATGGTGTTTTTTATGCCCCGGGCTCTTGGTATTTTTACTATTTCTGAAGTATTGAACCAATCGGTAACACCCCAAAACTACAAGCATTAAACCCACTCCGGCTTCAAAATACCCAAAGTACCCATTGAGAAATGTGGCTTTCCCAATGATCATAATGGCTCCAATCAACACGATGGTAGAAGTATGGCCCAGTCCCCAAAAAATACCATCTTTAATGGCAAGTTTCAGTCTGTCTCTTTTGGTAACGATATTACCAACGGCGACCAAATGATCGGCCTCAAAAGCATGCCCAAAACCGACAGCTCCTGCGAATATAAAGGGCAATATAGGTTCCATAGTTAGAAATTCAAATGATTAATGACGATTCGGTGATTGCCCGTATCGGCAGCCACCATTGTCCTTCCTTCAATGCAAATTTGAAAAGGCCAATACAAACTCCCTTCCGTACTCCAGATGGTATTTTTATTTTCACTCCCTGTAGTAAAATTGTCCTGCCCGAGAAGATTATTGGCTTCAGCATTATTTTTCTTGGGTAGGTTTTCAAACCATAAAATTCGACTGCTGCCGGTATCCGCGACCCAAAGGCCATCTTGATAAAAACAGGTGTCATAGCACCAGTTCAACGTATTGGCTTTAGGAAACCATCCGTACTGATTTTGCCCATTGGCTTCAAAAGAGGGCTGACCGATAATGACATCGGCCTTCTGATGAAAAGCCGTCTTCCAATCCTCCCATAGAAGCACTCGATAATATTGTGTATCGGTTATGGTCATTTGGCCTTGAGGACTGATTTTGACAGAGTAGGGCCATATCGGATCGTTGTGGTCGTAATCACGTTCTTCAAAATTTGGTTTGCCGATTACTGCATCCGCCTTGGCGTAATTGGTTGCAGGAATGGTTTTGAAATAGAGTATTCGACGGTTGCCTGTGTCTGCAATCCACAGCTGTTGCCCATCTGAAAAAACACCATAAGGCCAATTCAATGAATTTGCCGAAGGGGGAGTACTTATACCGTTTACATTCGGCTCATTGCTTTCGAAGTCGGGCTGTCCTACGACCACATCGGCAGGTTGCCCGTCATCAGTAGGTAAATTATTCCAAATTAAAACCCGATGATTCCAAGCATCCGCGACAATCAATTTATTTCCATCAGACCATATTCCAGATGGATAAAATAAGCTTGATGCACTAACCTTGCCGCTGGCATTACGACCTGTTTTTTCTTTGGCACTTTGACCGAGGACAATATCTGCTTTTCGAGTTTCAGCAGTTGGTAATTCGTTCCAGATGAACAACCGGTTCTGAGCGGTATCCGCAACAAAGAGTTTGTTGTTTACTAAGAAAACACCTCTTGGGGCCAATAAAGGACTATCCTTATCCCCAAGGAATAGTTGTCTTTTGGAAACGATATTTTCTAGTGCAGGGGCTTCTGTTTTTTCCATTTTAATTGTTGAGTTCCAGTCTTCGTCGCTCCAGACTGTCAATTTTCATTTTAATTATGGTAGCAATGGTGTGGGCTCTGTCTTTTATTCCTCTTGCTTTTATCCCTTCAAATAATTCATCCACTGTCGAATTAAACACGAGCAACCATTTGTTGAAATGATTTTGATTCAATCCGTATCGATACTTTTGGTTGAGGTTCAGATGAATTTCGACCAAATCTCTTTTGTATTTGCCGGCTTGAAATAATGCACTTTCCCAAAAATCTACCATGGTATCCAAATGATCTAAAACATTAATTTGAGCAACTTCTAAAAATAAATGTTCGAATTCCTCGTCCTCAGTCAATTTCTTGTAAAAAGCAGCAATTAGCTTTCGAATGTCCTTTCTGTCTTTTATATCACCTTTCATCTCAACATATTCTTGGCAATTGTTCTCCGACCAGCATGTTCACTACTCTTTTGCCACCTATTTGGCTGGTGAGAACCACCTGATTGGGATGCTCTTCGACTACTTCTCCAATGATTGAAGCGTTTTTACAAAGTGTACTCGTTTTCATTTTCTCAACCGCATGATCTGCGATTTGTGCATTTACAACGGCTATAAAAATGCCTTCATTGGCCACATAAAGTGGATCAAGACCCAAAATTTCACAGGCACCATTGACTTGATCGTCAATCGGTATATCTTTTTGATAAATATCAATGCCGCAATTCGTATCTCTGGCAATTTCTGTTAGCACCGTACCAATACCACCTCGGGTAGGGTCGCGCAACAAATGGATATCGCTTCCAAATTCATCAATCAGCTCACGAACCATATGATTCAGATTTCTGGTATCGCTTTCAATCGTAGTTTCAAATTCCAACCCTTGGCGAACCGACATGATTGCAATTCCATGTGCGGCCACATTATCGCTTACAATAATCTTATCTCCAACTTTTACATTCGAAATATCAATAGTGGCTTTGGGGTGGATGGATCCTATTCCCGTAGTGTTGATGAATATCTTATCTCCTTTGCCTCGTTCTACAACTTTGGTATCACCCGTCACGATCTGTACGCCAGCTTGTTCACACGAAAATTTGATCGCAACGAGGACGTCCCAAAACTCCTTCATCGTTAGTCCCTCTTCGATGATAAAGCTTAAAGAGAGATATTGCGGAATTGCACCGCACATTGCAAGATCATTCACTGTACCGTTCACGGCCAATTCACCAATGTTTCCACCGGGGAAAAAGATCGGAGAAATAACAAAACTATCTGTGGTAAAGGCGGTCGGACCGGTAAGGTTTAGCAAAGCACCGTCGTGTCGTTTGTCCAGAATGTCATTTTTCAATACATCAAAAACACCACTATCCAGCAATCGGTTGGTCAAAAGGCCGCCACTTCCATGTCCCAGGGTGATGACATCAAAATCGAGCTTAGGCATTGGGCACGACAAAGCCATTTTTATCTTTTTCTCCTGTTGAGATATTGTTTCCATAGATCTAAGCAGTTTGCACTTCAAGATTATTGAGCATATCGGAGAAGTGATAATAGGCAGCACAGGCACCTTCTGAACTCACCATAGGAGCTCCCAGTGGTTTTTCTGGCTTACACTTGGAACCAAAATTGGGGCACTCAAAAGGCTTTTTCAATCCTTTCATGATATCACCCGCGATGCACTCTTTGTTTTCAGGTGCTTCCGGAATATTCACGGCAAATTTCTTTTTGGCATCATAGGTTTCGAAATCTTTTTTTACCTGATATCCACTTTTGGGAATTACATCCATACCTCGCCACATGCGATCGGTAATTTCAAAAACGTCATAGATTGTTTCCATTGCTTTGGGGTTGCCATGCTCTCGAACCATGCGCGAGTATTGGTTTTCCAACCTTGCTTCTCCATTTTCGAGTTGTTTTACGGTCATTAAGATTCCTTGTAATATATCTACCGGCTCAAATCCTGTGATTACTATGGGCACTTGGAATTTTGCTACCAATGGATAATATTCTTGCATTCCCATAATGGTACAGACATGGCCCGCCGCCAAGAATCCTTGTACCACGCATTCTTCATCACTCACCAATGCTTCTATGGCAGGAGGAACCAACACATGTGAGGCCAAAATCGAATAATTGCTCAAGCCCAATCTATGGGCATGTACCACCGAAAGAGCATTTGCCGGAGCCGTGGTCTCGAATCCTACCGCAAAAAATACGACCTGTCTGTCTGGATTTTGCTGGGCAATAGTTACCGCTTCAAGTGGAGAGTACAAAATGCGAATATCAGCACCATTGGCTTTGGCTTCTAAAAGGCTTTTTTCAGAACCGGGAACACGCAGCATATCACCAAACGAACAAAGTATCACTCCCTTTTCTTCCGCCAGATAAACCGCCTTGTCTATTAGGTTTAAAGGAGTAACACAGACGGGACATCCCGGTCCATGCACCATGTTAATCTCATCGGGAAGCATATTAAGAATCCCATTTTTTACAAGACTATGCGTTTGCCCGCCACAAACCTCCATTATCGTCCAAGGTCGGGTTACAGTCTTTTTGATTTCTTCCAAATAGCGTTGCGCCAATTCTGGATTTCGGTATTCTGTTAAAAATTTCATGATGTTCTTTTTTTATCTCTAATGCAAATGGTCTTACCAATTCAGTTTGCAAGGGTTATAATTTCGTTACCCTACATTGTTCACAATCTTAGCCAACTCAACAACTCAACAACTCAACAACTCTGCAACTCAACCACTCTGCAACTCTGTAACTCAACCACTCTGCCACTGAATAACTCTGCCACTCTCTAATTCCTAGATTTCACTCAATAGGTCAATCTCTCCAATCTCTTTCACCTTCAATCCCTATACTCCTTTTTATCCGGTAGAAACTCCGAAATATTTAATTCTTCCTCCACTTCTCCCATTTCCTCCAGATATTGAAAAGTCTTCTTTGCCTCTTCTTCATCTACGATGCTGATGGCCACACCCACATGCACCAGTACATAGTCGTCTTCTTTGGCTTGGGGTACCATTTCCAAACTGGCTTCTTTAATAATTCCACCAAAGGAAACTTTGGCCATACGTACCAATCCGTCATATCTTGATTCGATGGATTTTATTTTACCGGGAATCGCTAAACACATAATCCTCTATTTTAGTAGTTACAATTAATTCTTTCTGTTTATTTATGTGGTGACAAATCACCTGTCCAAAAGATATATTCTCATCATTTGGAGATAATTCTTTATGGAAATAGAGCGTGAAGTTCCTTTTGAGATGAAAAAGGATCAAATCCACTAACATTCCATTTTGAAACACCCCACCACTGAAGGCCAGGTGCTTCATGTTCAGATTATCTGCTACCAACTTTATTAGCCTCACCAATGAAAAATGAAACTTAGCGGCTATGAATTCATTCGATTTGCCATCATTTAAATCGTTAATAATCTCGCACATTAAAGACCTCGTAGGAATTTTGTTGAAATCTACCCCTTCATCAAAATAGCTGGTTGAAAAGTGAAGACCCTTGTTCTTGAAGTAGTTCGTAGCTGCTGCTTCCAACCTCATGGCTGCTTCTCCTTCAAATGTTTGCTTGTCCATAATGCCTAATAAAGAGGCGACGGCATCGAAAATTCTTCCCACACTTGAGGTATGCAGAGGTGCTTCTCGTTCTAATAGTGTATTGTAAATCTGCCATTCCGTTTTCGTAAACTTCTCTCTTAAAATAGTTGCAGCTCCAGACACATTCCAACAAGCGGAAAGGGCTGAAATTCGAGGCTCTTTTGGCATTTTATCACCCACAATAAAATTAAAGTATTCAAAATGAGCGCATCGTAGAAATTCATACTCTTTATAGGTAAAGAACTCACCTCCCCATATCTGTCCATCATTTCCTAGTCCTGTGCCATCCCAGATTATACCCAAAACAGGATGGCTGAAATCGATCAAGTTGTGCTCTCCTAGAATGGCGCCAAAGTGTGCTTCATGATGCTGTACCTTTTCGAGGGGGATGTTTTTTTCTTTTGAAATACGTTCTGCATATTGCGAAGAGGAGTATTCAGGATTCTTATCGCAGATGACCAACTCGGGCTCAGCATTCAATACATTTAGTAAATGTTGGCATGAATGTACAAACGATTGGAGCGTTTCGAAATGCCCCAAATCTCCCAAATACTGACTGACGTAGGTGTTGCCGGAATGGGTCAAAGAGAAAGTGCTCTTCATAAACGCCCCTGTAGCAAGAATAGATTTTGAAAGAAGATTCAACGTCGGGTTAATGTAGGTAGGCGCCAAACCACGTGAGCGTCGAAGAATAATTTTCTGTTTTTGGAAGGGCGAAAATTGAATGACACTATCATCCTGGGGCAGTACGATCTTTCTATCGTTGGTTAAAATATAGTCGGCAATTTGAGTCAATTCAGTCAACGCCTTTTGGTCTTCGTATACGATAGGAGAATTGCTTACATTACCACTGGTGGCTACAATTGGATTATCAAATTTGGACAGCAGAAGTTTGAGCAGTGGAGTGTAAGGAATCATAATTCCTACTTTTTCCAGTCCCGGTGCCACTTGATCGTCAAATGGCGGTATTTGATTTGAGTCGATCAAAACAATTGGTGATATATGATTATCCAGCAAATGAATTGCCTCCAGGTTTTCCGAAGATTTTTGTAGAACGGAAGAATTAGGGAGCATTACTGCAAAGGGTTTGGAAGGACGATGTTTTCTTTTTCGTAATTCGACTACAGCAGTGCTTTGTTTTGCATCGCAGGTAAGCAAATACCCTCCAATACCTTTAATAGCAACGATTTTTCCATCTTTCCAAAAATCAACGACTTGATCAATTATTTCATCCTGACCAAGAGCTAATTTATTCCCGGATGAGTGATAAAGGCTCATTTCTACTCCGCAATCCTTGCACGAATTGGTCTGAGAATAATATCTGCGATCGCTGGGGTCGTTGTATTCATCGTTGCAAGTGGAGCAAACGTGAAAATCTCTCATTTCCGTTCGTTCTCGATCATAAGGCAATTTCCGGACAATGGAATACCTGGGGCCACATTTTGTGCATGTAATAAATGCATACCCATACCTTCGGTTTTTTACGTCAAGCAATTCTTTTTTGCAATCATCACAAGTCGCAAGATCTGGCGTAAGTAAAAGGTTGGGTTTCCCTTCCTCTTTGCTATTTATAATCTGAAAATTGTCAAAGAACGTTGGTTGTACTTTATACCGTTTTATGGACGTGATTTGACTGAGTGGGGGAGGGTATTGAGCAATTTCATCTTCAAATGCCTTCGCTTCGTTCTCCTCCGCATTAAATTCAATGTGGACACCATTCAAACCGTTATTTACCCACCCTTTGAATCCATATCGCTCTGCAAGATTATAGACATGTGGTCGAAAACCAATGCCTTGAACCTGTCCATCAATATGAATATGCCAGGTTTGCATCAAACGGTTATTTCCTTTTTAATTTTTTGTTTTTCTTCTACTTTTTCCAGCAACCAATTGCACCATTGATCAATGCCAATATCCTTTGTACTAGATACTTCAATGACTTTGATGTCCGGGTTCACATCTCTCGCATCTGCAACTACTGCATCTACTGAAAATGGAAGGTATTCTATCAAGTCGACTTTCGAAACCAGCATCATCTCACTGGTTAAAAACATACGTGGATATTTCTTTGGTTTGTCATCCCCTTCGGTCGTAGCAATAAGAGTGACGCGATAATCTTCTCCAAGATCAAAAGAGGCAGGACATACCAGATTGCCCACATTTTCAATAATCAATAGTTCTACTCCGGTCAAATCCATGCTTTCCATTGCTTGCCAGACCATCTGGGCTTCCAAATGACAAATACCTCCTGTTACAATTTGTAAGGCATCAATACCGGTTTCCCGAATTCGGTCAGCATCGCGTTCTGTTTCCAAGTCACCCACCAATACTTTCATTTTGACCTTGTCACCAATTCGTCTTGCCGTTTCCTGCAGTAGGGTGGTTTTCCCACTTCCAGCAGAGGAAGTCATATTTATCAACAGTATATTTTGATCTGCAACTTTTTTACGTATACTTTCCGCAACAAAATCATTGGCTTTAAGCAAATGCATGGTAGTATTATCACAAGTAACGGTACCTCTGGCTGCCCTGTTTGATTTTTGAACTTTATCCATTTGACGTTTTAGTTTAATATTGAAAGGAAAAAATAAAACCGAATACTGCAATGTAGAGAAAGGAAACTAAATAGAAAAGGATTTCTATGTTTTAGAAAACAATTTCTAATTTACTCATGTCTTTCATTGAGGTCGAAAATTAAGATAAGTGAACAAGATTTTGGATATCGTAAGTTGTTGTCCTTGTGATCTTTGCGAAAACTTAGCGGTCTATGCATTTAAATGCCCGCATCACATTTCGAATACTTTCGCCTATCCTAATCTAGGATTTGATATTTGTAATCTTTGTGAAACCTTAGTGAATCTTCGTGCACCTTTGTGCTTCCGCTAAAGCTTCAGCGACACGTGGATGGTTAAAAAGTCAACATCACGCTTAGCAAATTTCGCCCATCCTAAGAATCAAATTGCACCTGATGAATAAGCAGCTCCGTCCCTTTTACGATGTTATTACTGGGTTTGCCACAGGAATGACATACGAATTTATAATTCTTGATGGTAGAATAGGAATGACAAGAGGTGCAGAAGATTTCAATGGGAACCAATTCTACATTCAACTTTACTTCTTGATATTTTTCTTCGGCCGTGGTGACCGCACTAAATGCATTTTGCATCAGAACGGGTTCAATGTTTGACAATAGGCCCACTTTAAGATTAATTGCACGCATAGTATCCAATTCTTCTTTAGAAAATTCAGATTCTAGTGTGTTGAAAATATTTCTTACCAATGAAATCTCATGCATCGATCAATCTTTTTTAAACATCCACTTAACTAACCTCTTCTAGCTGTTTTAATAAATTTAAATGCTTTTCTGCTTCCTTTTTCATGTCAGTACTTACGTCTAATCGCTTGACTTCCTGGGCTTTGGCAATCATATCATTGAATCGGTCTTCATTGAAATTTTCGGGGTCGTTGCCCACATCCCAACTGGCCTCCAAATAATTTAGCAGCGTGATTGCTCTTTCGAAGGGATAGTCTGCTGTGCGAACATCCAATGCTTCTTGATAATAAAAAAGTGCTTTTTCATGATTATCCGTAAGTGCCGCTTTAGGGAACTTCGTGAAGGCATTGCCGTAATTATTACATATCATACCATATTGATATGGGAATCGCTCTTTGGTGTAATAATTCAATGCTTCGTCAAAAGAGGATACCGCTACTCCAGCCCATATACTTTTCTTGGTGTTTTCGCTCGGCATGTCTACGTAAAGTACGCCTAGGTTGTGGTGAATGTCTGCAAAAACATCAGGTGCTTCTTCTTTGGTGAAAACCTTTAATGCTTGTTGATAGCTTTCGATTGCAGGTTTAAAAAACTGAGGGTTCCCTTTTTGCGCCCATGTATACAGTAATGTCCCTTTGCGATAGTGCGCGTTCCCAGCCAGATGTCGTAAGTCTTCCTCTTCGAATATGCGGATGGCTCGGGTAACATATCCAAGTGATTCTGAGAAGCTATCGGATATATTGGCCACAAAGGAGGCGTCCAATAAGAGCAACCCGGTTTCGGCATTTCGATTTGTTTTTTCAAATGCTTCCAGAACTTCCCAAAGGGTTGATTTTAATCTTTCCAACAAGTCCTGATCGTATGGGACCGTCAATTGTTGCAACCATGCTTGGGATAAATTGTGTTTTACAGCGATCATTGCTTCCTCAGAGATATCCAACGCTGATGCCTTATCCAATAATCGCACAGATGTCTCGCTTTGGCTTAAGTCCATGCAAAATTGTGCGTAATGACATATGGTATACGCTTCGTACTCTGAATTTGGAGCACATGACATCGCTTGCTCGTAGTAATAGGCAATTTTAGAAGGATCGAATTTATGCGCCTCAATGGAATAGTGCCTTACGATGGCATTATTATGCATCAGCCGATACTCTTCGAATGGCGTGTAATTGGAAATAAGTTCTTGCGGTTCGAGATGTATGCCGTTTTGCAGGCGATTGATAAAATCCAGCTCTTTAAATAAAGATGGATTTGTGGGTTGCAAATGTTCCATTGCCTTTTCATAATTGGCCAATTTTGCAAATATTATTCCGAGTAAATTCGATTTGTTTAGCTCTATGGCTTCTGGAAGTATAAAAGGGGGCTGTAGATTATACCAATCCACCATAAACCCAATTTCATTATTTCGAATAAGAATAGAGTTTGTGCTTGGAATAGGACGATGTTCCAGGAAATCAATCACATCTATCAATTCATCCAATCGGTGCTCTGTAGATATGGTTTCCTTTAAGAAAGGATGTAATTCAATTTTGGCAAATATTGAAAGCATTATGATTCGTTTTTAAGGTTCCTCTTGCATCCTTTCGAATGCCGCGCTGAAGAATTTTTGCAAATGTCTCTGCTTTTTTCTCGGAATTATAAATGTCTATTTTTTTGCAGATAAATTTAAATGGATTGTGAATGGAAATATAAATCATGGTCAGAATCCACAAACTTCTTTTTTCACTGAGATTGTACTTTACTTCTGTATCCATCAACCATTTGTCCTCCTCCAATAACTTTAAATCTCTAATGTCTCCTAAGACATCGACGGGTTTCCAAAAAGGAATGTCAGAAGAGATATACATAAATGATTAAAATTATAGGGTTACGCTCAACACTCCAAGTTCTTTTTGATATTCAAATTTTAGGTTTCGATCGGTATTGTCTATTTCATTGTCGATCAGCAGTTCATGCAATGCAATCGTCTTGTCTCCTTGTGCATTTCTATCCTTTAGCATATGCTTCTTGGCCTTATGCAGTTTTGTGAAAAGATCATCGCTTTCGGGGGCAATCATTAGTGTGGCCCGATTGGGATAATAAATCAAATTCACGTTGAGATCCGTTCCAAATGCTTTAGTTGCGATCGTATGATCCACCAGTAAATGAGATGTTTTCAATTGCACCTTCCCTTGTTCCTTTTTTGTGGAATCAAAACTATTCTTCAATCTATTTGGTGGAATAAACATCTGATTCGCGATTAATTTAGCATGAGATCATTTAGTACGACTTCCACAATTTTATCACCTCCCTTTATGGCTTCATCCGACATTCCGACATTAAATTTTGTGCTGTCGATCGCAATCAAATACACATCAATGTTTTCGGGATATTCATCTTGTAGCATTTTTTTTGCATAGGAAAGCGCCTGGTTCCATTTCAAGCTATGTAGAAAGACTAAGGGGTCGTCTTCTATCTGTCCTTCTACTTCAGAAGCAGGCAATTTAAATGTCGTGCCTACAGGCTCGTTCGAATTGATAACAGCATCAATGAGTATGATCCGTTCATGTCCCTTGAGTTTAAATAAAATTTCAAAAGCAGAAGTACCCATATCAAATATGCTGATTTCTTCTTTTTGGCCTATTTGTTTTTTTAACTCCTCAATGACATATATACCCACTCCGTCATCTGCTCGTACGGGGTTTCCAAATCCTAATATTGCTGTTTTTTTAATCATTATAAATCCTTCAAGTCACCACAAGCGATTGTGAATAGAATAGTAGACAAGTATGCTGAACAACACATAAAATGTGAAGACTCAGAAAAAAGAAACCTGCCAGATCGCTGAGCAGGTTTCCAGTATGGTGTTTTTAGACTTATAACTTAAACTTAGCCATTTCTTCACCTGTTTTGTTGTCGTGAGCATGAACGGTACAAACCAAACAAGAGTCAAATGAACGTGCCACCATTCCCACTTCTACGGGATCGTGTGGATCTTCTATTTCGGTTCCTTCCAGTGCGGATTCAATAGGGCCGGGATTACCTTGAGTGTCATTCGGTCCAACATTCCATGTCGTCGGAGCAATGATCTGATAATTCTCGATCACACCATCTTTAATCTTGATCCAGTGCGCCAATGCCCCACGGGCAGCTTCTGTAGCACCCCAACCAATTCCATCTCTTTCTGTAGGCTTGATATAGAATTCGTCATCGAGACGTACCTGGCTCAACCAATCATTGATAAAGGTATAAAGCCTTGGCGCCTCATGCACTCGTGCCAATACTCTTGTGAAGACTGATGGTCCCTTTTTTTCCATGATGTCACCAAATAAAGGATCTTGGATTTGATGCTCTTTATTCGTAGGATTAGCATTCATAATTACACGGGCTAATGGTCCTGTCTCGGCAGCATGTCCCATGAATCGTGGTGCTTTCGACCAGCTGTATTTATCATTGAAATCCGAATTCTCCAATGTTCTTGAATCGGTAGAAGCCATAGGAGCAGGCTGGTCAAATGGATGCATGGCATCATCCTGATTCATGTACCAGGCGTGTTTTACGTGTTCCTGGACTTGTTTGTGATCAGCATCATAATATTGTTTTCCATCCCAAAATCCTGAAGGGCTTATTACGGCAGGGTTTCGGGTTTCAATGGTAGGTTTATTGTACAAGTCTTTGTGTAAATAGGTACCCCATGCCAGGAATTTTCCTACACCCTGACCAAACTTATCCAAGCCAAACTCAATGCCGGCACGAAGCAATAATCCTAAATCACTATTATAGTGTGATTCATTTTCGTTCAACCATTCCATCATATCATCCCATGACTTGATCTGCATGTAACGTTCGATAGAGCATCCTAACCAAACAGGTTCGAGCCAATCGTTTCGGAATTGATTCATAATAGCATGAGCACGTGTAATATCCTTCAATGTAGGCGCACACATTACTCCACCAGGTACCATATAGCTCGAATGAGGCCATTGACCACCGAATAATGCATATACTTCGACGGGTCTTCCCGAAGCAGTTACACCAGTTTGGAAAGAGGTGCCTACATAGGCTGCCCATCTTTTGACTACTTCCTGATACAATGGTTTGTTGGCAAATTTCTTGTTCGCCATGTCCGTGGCAAAAATTGCGTAAAACCATCTGGGTATACTTTGAATGGTCTCTGATGCCTGGCCGATAGCTCTGAGCAGCAGTGCATTCGGTGACAGTGTAGTCTGCCAAGCCACATCAAGGGCAGAAGATGCACAATACAGGTGTGAACCGCCACAGATTCCGCAAGCTCTTGGAGTGACAATCAGACCGGATTGAGGATCTTTTCCTTGCAATATTTTTTCAAACCCTCTAAACATCGCCGCTTGGGTATGTGCTCGTGTAACGACACCATTCTCCATGTATACCTTCACATCCAAGTCACCTTCCACTCTACCTACGGGAGATATATTTAGTTCTTTTAAAGCCATTTTTTATCTTAATTTGAAGTTGTTAATTTTATTTAGAATTACCGTAATTTTTAGCGGAGTCCGGTGATCCCAGTACTTTTCCTACACCTGCTTTAAAGTAGTAGAATAATTTTGGCTCTCCGGGAGGAGTCTCTTTAGGTAAGAATCCCAAGTATTTCATGGTCTTGAATACAGACCCTTTTTTCAAATCATGGTGAGGGAATCCTGGCTCAGTACATCCAAGGCAGGGATGATTTGCTCTTGTTTTACTTGAATGTCTATTCCACAATATTCGATTACAACTGGCTTTTGTCATCGGTCCTCTACAGCCTACCTCATAAAACAGACATCCACCTCGCTTACCAAAACCTCCGTCTACTTTTTCACTGAAGGCTACAGCATTGGGACAGCCATTCTGAACAAAATCTGTGAAAAAGGTTTTTGGACGATGATATTCATCGATGAGGACATCACCTATTCTTCCCGTAGCTATAGCTACTAATATTTGAGTAATCCAATCCGGGTGTGCCGGACAGCCAGGGATATTGATTACTGGCAGACCTCCCTTGGATTTGAAGTCTTTTCCGAGAAATCCACCTTTTTCCTTTTTGTGAAATTGGAATCCCGTTGATTCGCTTGGATTCGGTGGAACAGCGGGTATACCACCCCATGTGGCACAATCTCCTACAGCCACTACAAAATCCGCTACGTCAGATAGTTCTTTGATCCAATCTTGCATTGGCCGGTCTGCGAAGTAGTTCATTTTTCCAGTACCATTTGGTCCCTGAACGACCGATCCTTCAAATACAAAAATGTCTAATTTGGTTTTCCCTGAGATGCAATCATTCAACAAATCAGAAACTTGATGACCGATTTCAAGTCCGACAGTAGGATGCCATAGAATGTTGATTCCGAAATCGACAATAAGCTCAACTACTGTAGGTTCTTCGGCGTTTAGGAATGACATAGTGTTTCCACTACAGGCACCTCCTTGCAGCCATAATACGTTTGCCATAATTATGAGGAGTTTTTTTTGTTAGTTAATTATTTTGCCCTTTTATGATCGGGGCAAA
>JBCCVV010000127.1:0-18453 GCA_039194925.1 Bacteroidota bacterium | reverse complement strand
TTGTACAGTTGTTTAATGGCATAGTTTGCTTTCGTGAATTTAGATGAATATTTATTTGATCTTCTTTTGCTTTTATTGGATCTAATTCTTCAGGAAATATGACGTAATACGAGTTGCGGATATTGGCATTGGAAAAAACGAAATATTTCGATTGCTACAATAATTGATTGGATAGCCGGTTATAATATTAGTCGTAATTAACAACCCAATAGTTTACTGTGATTATTCGTAACATAATGAATATGAGTGTTTTACTCGTATTAACTTTCCTGTGTTTGCATTTTAGTGAAGTTTCTGTTCAAAAGGAAATGGATGCTCATAATTTCGCACTTCGGCAGATCATATTTGATCAAGAAACGAATTTGGACAACTTGATTTCCTTATGCAGATTTGAGTTGAAAAATGATAATAAAGCGATTGAGAAGGTGGAGAAATTGAGAGGTGAGTACAAATCAATAAAGAGTTCACGAACACACCGTTCCAAAATGAAAAAAGATAAATCCGCTTATCTTGTAACTAAGTATAATGCCTATAAAGAGATTGAGGATCAATTGAATACGATATTTATTAAAGTTAGTGAAAGAAAAAGGCTGAAAGAGATTGAAAATCGTGATGTAATCATAAAAAATCGTGCTTCTTCCTATACTATGAATGAAGAGTATCTACTTGAATTTCAATATGTTATGGTTCGAAATATGGATTTGTCTAATTATGAATTGTTTATCGAGAGTAATGGTAAACGAGATAGGGTCATAAATTTTCCATATAAATTATCGTCACTTCCGGATTCTGTATACTTCATTTTGGATGGGATTAATTCAGTTACTGGAGAAAAGGTTAAAATTAGAGATAGGTATGCAATAACTCCATAATTAGTAATCATGATACCCAAAGAAAATGTAAAAGAACTTACAGGTATTTTTAGACAATTTCATTGGTTGATATTTGTTCCATTTATGCTATTTTATGGAAGTACAGTTTACAAGATATATTGCCAAAAGCTCGACAAGGAATTGATAGAAACTATAGTCTGGAATGATGCTGCAAAAATTAATGAACTCTGGACCCATTTTTTTGAGCAGGATTCTTTTTTGGTTCATAAAGATCATCGAGATAGCTCACTTTATGCATCATTTTATCCATCACTTTTGGAATTAAGCAACTTGCCTTCCGATAAATCAGAGCATTGGGAAAATGAATTAAACCATGTCGTACTGATGCATGATAGTATATTTGAGGCATTTGGTGTCGAATTAAATCCAGCCTATCAATGGGTAAAAGAGTATCAGAAATGGATTAGGATAGGTAATGAAAATGCGATTCTTCGACCCTTTGTCATTAAAACTCTAAATGAGCAAATCATGGAATTTCTTTACAGCCGAATATTTTATGTTGGAAGCTTTTGTGGAGGACCCTACTTTGATCCGGTTATTCAAAAATTTGGAGATAACTACTATTTGTACCCGGAGCCAGTAGATCGGTATCGGTTAAACAGGACAGTACTTAAGGTGAATGGAAAGAGAATTGATGATCATACATACGTGTTTAAACCCGAACATCAAGGAACACACCTCTTGAACATAGAATATACATTTTGGGGTACATATGGGCCTTTGACCAAATACGTAACAAAAAGTCTGATGGTTAAGGATAATGAGTTGAAATAACGTGGAGATAATACGAGCATTTGTTTGTAATTTAGACTTCTATTTCAATCGATAATACCTATGTCATTTATCTCATCTTTTACGATTAATTCAGATAAAAAGGCTCCTTTTCCATTTAATGTAGCAGCCGTTCAACATGCCAGAGATATTGATCTTAAAGGAAGGGTCACCTTTTTGGTGGGAGATAACGGAACGGGTAAGTCTACGCTGTTAGAGACATTGGCAGTGCATCTCAACTTGCCATTGATAGGCGGATTCATTGATACAAAAAGAGGATTTGAGGCTGCTTTTAGATTGCAGGAATATTTGAAGGTTGATATGAAAATTGACCGGAGGAAAGGTTTTTTTTTCAGGGCTGAGGATTTTAGTCATTTTGTAAACAGTGTTGAGCGAGGAACTGAAGGTGCAAGCAGATGGCTTGGTTCACTCAGAGGTGAAGTGCCTGATGCTGTTGTGGATCAAATGATCGAAAGTAATAACTTCCAATTGAGGGAGATGCGTAAAAATTATGGTCAGGATATGATCGCATTTTCGCACGGAGAGGCTTATCTGAAAATTATGGAGCAGCGAATTAAGAACGGCGGAATATATTTATTGGATGAACCGGAAGCGGCACTTTCTCCTTCGAAACAACTTTCAATGATCCATTTCATTCATCAACATTTGGAGCAAAACATGTCTCAGTTTATTATTGCTACCCATTCTCCTATGATAATGGCTTATCCAGGTGCTCAGATCTTCCAGATCACTGAAGAGGGGATGGTGGATACGCCTTTAGAAGATACAGAACACTTTTATATCACAAAATCATTTTTAAATAGCCCCGAAGCCTATTTAAGGCATTTGAAATGATGAATCGATTTTGATCTTTCTCTATTTTTACTGTAGCGCTTAGGGCTTCTCAACATTCACAAGGCTATTAATCCTAATGAGCGTAGCGATTTTTTCACCTTTCTTGGTACTCAAGCACAATAGTGAAGGGAGTATTTTACGCCAAGGCGTCAGGAGTATGGTTAGTAAAATTTCTATTCTCTTGAGACAAGAATAACTCCCTTGAATAATTTGCGCCTAAAACCTGAATTTGATTTCAGATTTTAGGCGATATTAAATTTAGTTTTCAAAAGTTTCGGGCATGCGGTTTATGCTTGCAATGGTTCATTTGATCCAGGCTCGGTTTTGATCGTCATAATATGGGTAAGCACAACTGGGTGGAGCAACAAATGATCCAGCAATGTCGGCTTTCAAATCGATCAGAAATTTTTTCTCTTCATGACCCTCCATTTCATTGAAATACAATACCAGTTTATTTTCAAAAATTTCAAAAAAGTCAACAATACCAGTCTTTTTCATTTCTTTTAAGTGATCCATTTGAAGACTCAGGCCTGCAGGAATTCCAAGAATAACAGTGGGATTAGCGGCAAGTCGATCCAGATTATTGCTAAGACGTACTTCCATACCTACTTGATCGGCAAGAGAACAATAGGTTTTCGTCAACTTTGTACTCAGGTCCAACTCCGGACTACGTACCGAAGGTGGAATTTTACTCAGATACCTGATATTGGCTTCGAAGTTTTTTGCATTTTGGGATTCATAAGTCACGGCAAAATTCTGTGGGTTAAGCGTAATGTGCTCTGTGAAATCTACTTCATTTGAATTCTCTGGTAAAAATACACCATCTATGTTTGCCAGAATTGATCCTTCCCCATGTTGGTTGCTTTGAGGGTGCCAGTCTGCATAGGCTAGAATTGCTTTTATGGCGAGACAAGTTGCTTGTGTAGAGCCAAATCTTCCATTGTATTTTTTACTTAAAATGTGATTGATGACATCGCTTACAAGGCCTGCGGTCATGTCTTCATATTTCATCATGGCCAGGGCGCATAACGATAAGGTCTCAATGTTTTTATCTCTTGTGCCAGACCGAGACATAGTATGGGCGCAAGTTATTTCACTAAGGTCAGTCGAATACAGAGTATTTTTGATTTCTTCCACAAGCTTTTCGAAATCTTCTTTCTTATTTTGATTGTAAGCCGTAAGCGCCAGTAATGCAGTGAGATAAAGGTCTTTTGTGTCATTGACTACGCTTTTAACCGTTACATATTCCTTTTCAAGATTGACCTTTTTTATCTTTTGATTCGAAAGGGCGTATAATACATATGCTGTTTGAACATGATACTTTGGATCGCCGAATCTATCCATCCCACGATGCTTTATAAATCCACCTTTCCCATCTTTTGAATTCATTAGGAAGTCAATTGTCCTTTTAAGCATTTTAACATCCACACCGTCATAGATTTCAGCCATATCGGTAAATTCCAGTAAACCGTATGCCGTAAGAGCAACATTAGCCGGGGTGTTACCAAACCATTCAAAACCATCTTCGGTTGTTTCATAAGCCACCAATCGTTTGTAGCCGTCCTTAATGTAGTTCATAGCTTTTTGCATCGATTTCTGATGTTGACCTTTGTTTCTTTCCAAATACTGATAGACCATTACATTTGGATAGGTAGATGAAGATACTTGTTCAAAACATCCAGATGGCTGTCTGAGAATCGATTCGATGCCATCAACGGCTGTTCGGACCGGATTTCTTATTTTAAAAGTTGCCGACAAAGTATTCATCAGAGGACTGTGTAATTCGATGTGGAATGTGTCAGAGTGTGCACCGGAAAAGGTTAAAGATTGAGGAAAATATGGATTAAGAATGGAGACTTTTTTGGACATGTAATCTTCAAAACGCTCACTTTTAACACTGATATCAATGGAAGTTGAGGAAAGTTCTTCTTTCGGGATTGCTATTAATGAAACAACTTGACTTTTGCCTTTTTTTACTTTGATGCTTTGTGTATTGGAGAAACTTAACTTGAGTCCCGGTGCAAAAGCATTGACAATGACTTCTTCATCACGATCGCTGTCATTGTTGATGATAACGGATAATTTTGCAGTGTCGCCGATTACAAAGTAAGCTGGTAATTTACAATCGACATTTATTGCTTTCGAGGTAATAATTTTTTCAAGACTACGTCCCACTTGCCCATCGGCCGTAATACCCTCAGCAATCAATGAGAAAGATGTAATCTCATCTGAAGTGAAAAATGAGAACGTTGCTTCTCCATTTTGATTGGTTTGTACATTTGGGTTCCAGTAAATCGTTTGGCGAAAATCATCTCGAATTTTAGGACTGGATTTTCTGTATCGTGGTACGTAGAATTTTCTAGCTCGCGCTGGTTGCTTTTTCGTCCTAATATATTTTTTGGCCACAGGTGGTTGGGTATTAATTCTTACTGTATTGTTGTAGGATCGATTGTACAAATCATCTTCTGAAAGCTCAAGTTCTGCTTCAATCTGTGGGATAGATCCGGAAACGCGCACACCATCTATATAATAGACAGTTGCATCAGTTCTACTTCCTCTTATATAAATAGCATCGTGATTGACTACCGAGATTCCTGCTGTAGTCGCAGCTATTGCGTTAATTGATTTTACGGGAAGACTTCTAATATCAGCACCGGTTATTACCGAACCGGACAATGAATTATCCAGCTGAGTTAAGGGTACTTTGTATTCGGTTACAACTACGGCATCCATGAGTGCTCCCTCATTCAATTCAATATTTAAAGGAGCGCTTTCTTCTTCAATACCATACATCACATCCTCATAATCTACACGAAATGCATCTTTGAAGAGCGGAAGTTCCTGTGAAGTTAATTCTTGTGGTTTGTCGGTCCATTCTTGCTTTAAGGCATCAAGTATTTCTGATTTTTGACGCTTTAGATCATTCATGCTAACGTCATTAATGTACACACTTTGTTCATCCGCTTTTGCATAGACATGAAAGTTATTGTCTGCGTAGAAAGGGACCGTGAAATATCCTTCGTCATCCGTTTCCAGATAAAATGCTTCGTCTTTGTGCCAGTCATAAATCAGGACTTTTGCCGCTGTTCCTTTATGGTTTCCTGTACCTAGAACCTGACCGATATACGAGTTTTGACCAATAAAATGCGCCAATACATCATTGTCTTCCGAAACATCAAAATAGGACCGCCAACCATGAGTTAACATGACCAAATCAAGATGCTCAAGTGTTTCTGCCGAGATGCTATCGAAGTAATAGTTGGGCTCATGAATGTCTCCCTGTAATTCTGATGAGAGTAATAAATGTGAGGTAATATGCGCTTGTTTGTCATTTGCAAAAGAGAGCATTTTGTCTTCGGTTACAGCTACTCCAAGATCGGCAGATACTGGCCTTCCGAGATCATCCGTAGTTTTAATTTGTACGGTAACCTTATCGCGCAATTCGTACTTTTTCTTGTCAAGTTTGATGTCTACGTGCATTTTTCTTTTTGGATGAAGGAATACCAGTCGCTCACTAATGACATTATTTTTTGAAGATAGGGCGAGTTTGTAGATGCCTTGGCTAAATCTTTTTAGAGGAATGGATATCTTTTTTCTACGCCCTAACTTTTCGACCCAGACCTCTTCATAAATAGAGGACAACGATACCGCCATATTACGTTCTGTATTTCCCATTATCTTCACATGCAGTTTGTTATCGTAATGGGCTTCAATGCAAATCTTGGCAAGATTTGAGGTTTGAGATTTAATTGGAATTAAAGAAGTGGATTCATAGGGGCTGCAAATTTTAGCAAAGTATGCCTGACCATGCTCAGGCCTGAAGATAATGCTTCCCATACCATCATGCTTACTTTTGAATTCAGCTATTTTTTCCCCTTTGGCATTAATTATTTCGCCTTGTACGTCAGCGGGATCTCCGGTTTCAGTAAGTGCTTTGAATGCGAGTACATTTTCAAAGTCTTCGACCATATGCCCACCTTCTGGCAAAAACTGAAGATCAATATTGTCCAGAATAACCGGTATGCGCTTGCTAATTGACTCAATTTGACCTCGATAGTTTATTTTGGCGTTTATGTTGATGTTAGAAGAGCGAATTTCTTGAGGTAATGTGAATTTCGTCTTTGATTTACCGTCTTGATCTGTGGCGGAGAATAATTTTTGATATTCTCTACCTTCGACCAAAAGCGTGAATTCCAAATCATTATTCGAAATTGGTCTGTCTTGCAAGTCTTTTACATCAAAACTCACATTGACCGACTCCCCCATACCATAAGCTTCCTTATCCAGATCTATTTTCATAAGCAATCGTGGAGGGTCGTATTTTTGAATTTTGATTTCTTTGCCGTATTTATAACCGGGCTCTAATATTGACATCCATTCCGTCTTTACGTTCAATTGATAAATTCCACCACCTACATCCGGTTTGAGTTGCACGTATTCCGAAATCGAACCATCCTCGATCATTATTTCCTTGGTAAAAAGTTTGCTGCCATCTGGCTTTATCATTTCGAGTGTTGCGGATTGGCTGAGTACGGTTGGTTGATTGGCTCCGTTAACGATGAGTGCTTTTATCCAAATCTCATCGCCGGGCATATACATTGGTTTGTCTGTTTGGATGTATCCTTTTTCAATATTATTTTCCTTTCCCAATTGTCCAATTAGAGTAAATGAGATGCATGTCAATGCTGCGGAAAAAAGAATTTTAAGTGTGCTATTCATGGTATTAAAGTTTGTAGGTTAGTGATAATCCGATTTCAGAAGAGATCGGTTGATTAAAATATTGAAGACCATAGGAAATGGAATCTTCAAAGAGTGGTGTTGTTGAGAAACCTCGAAACGAGGCGATGGTCAGAATGTTTTTTGCATACAGTGTGCATTCGAGACTACTTTTATCCATCACATCACTCAAATATGAAAACTCTATCGATTTCAGGTTAAGATGGCTGGCATCGCGAATATAATCTGATGCTATTCCCTCTGCCCCGTATCTATTCCAAATATTTCCATCCAATCCATCATAAGGTTCAGCCAAAGCTACTTCAATGGTGTTTTCAGATCCATCGGCAAGGACTCCTTCAAAAACAAAGTTGCTAACCGTCCTGTCCCGGGCCGATTGTTTGGAGACTCCATAATAGTCCAGAATCTGCTGGGTACCGTTCCAAATCTTGCCACCGATTTGACCGTCCAACACTACATTAAGAGAAAAACTACCGTAGTTTATTTTTTGTGAATAGCCAAACGATAGAAGTGGAGTTGGGTCGGCGATGATATGGTACTGATCGGATTTGACTGGAAATCCGTCCGAGCCGATCAACCGATCTTCATTTTCATTTCTTACAAAATCGGATCCATAAATGATTCCCACCGACTGTCCTTCTATGAGGTTTTTGGATACACTTTTGAATCCTGCGATTGGAATTCGATTCGATGCCGTATGGAGTGTGTTGACATTGGTTGTAAAATGACTTACTTCAAAAGAGTTTTCAAAGTTGATATGCCGCTTGAATATTCTTTTTGTTCCTTTCCAGGAAGAAAACCAGCTCCAGTGATGCGTGGTGAAGTCTGCCGCATTTTGAAGAATCCAACGTTCATTTTCAAGAATCGGAAAGATGGCATTTTGCTGATCGATATAGTTGTATTCCAATTTTGAAGATAGTTTGGATCTTTTGTAAAATTTGGATGCCTTAAGACCGATGGTATACGTATTTTTGAGTTCATTTTCCAGGTTGTCTGGTAACCAAAGTGGGATGTCCAATCTAAGGTCATTTAGGTCGTAGTGATTGGATTGAAGGGAAGAATAGTTGTATCGATCGAGTAGTATGTCCAGATTCTTAACCATCTTAGTCGCGCCTATATAGGGCATAAGAATATCTACCTTTTTACGTCTAAAATTGAATTTATAGTTGAGCGAGAAATTCGGATTGAAAGCAATATCATGCTGATTATTCGCAAGCATTGAATTCATTCCAATGGATCCGGACCATAAATCATGCTGATAACTTAACTTGAGATTACCGGAATTTCTAAGTATATGATCTCTGCGATTATTGGATGCTGTCTCATTTTCAAATGAATTAAAAGTTACACTTTTGGCGGAAAAAACATTATCCAGGGTCACTCTAAGGGCATATGTCAAATTTACTTCGGCATGGGAAGTTAAGATGGATTTGGGCGACTTAATATTCAATACATTGGATGAAGATTCCAGATTGTTGACAATATTTTCTTCAATATTCATATGCTGATATTCCAAAAGTATAGCATTGTACAGCTTCACTTGGTGAGCATTTGATTTCCAATTATGATCTGCAAAAAGACTGATGGCATCTCTTCTTACGGGATTATTGTTTGTGCTGAGTAGCCAGGCCGGGTGGTCGAATTCCGGACTGAAGGCAATATTGTTTTCGGCACCTGAAGAAGAATTGAAGCTTGGGCTTTGAATCATCATGGATCTTAGAACATGTTGGTATGTTCCGGTATAATTGTGATTTCCGAGTCTGAGGCGATTTGCACGAAACTCGAGGTTCCAGTTTTTCTCCTGGGCGTGAGCATTTTTAAATTGCATTGTTCCCAATTTGAGATCAATGCTAGAATCGAAGAATGTGTTAAAAATATCGGGATTTCTATCCAACTTGAGAATACTGTAAAACTTTTGATTATTACGCTCTGCTTGTAAATTGATCTTGGTACTGAAGGTTGTTCCTGCGGATAGTAGATTGTTGTCAAAGGCATTGATATTCTGAGTTTTATTTATTTCAGGGCCAAAGGAATGAGACTCTTTTTGGGCTCTGGTTTGATGAATAAGCGTGCCCTGTATGGGACGTCCCTGGCTATATGTGTTTTGAAGCGGGTGCCGATGAAATGGCATTACAAATTGAGTACCTATCGTTTTTGATACGGTGAGATTGTATCGAATTGGTTTTTTGGGTAGGGTGAAGTTTATCGTTCCATTTTTAAGGTTGAAATCACTGAAATTCTTGTATAAATGGCGTCTATTCTTCATTTGAATCAGCGAAATACTAGAGTTTGAGTTATTCTTAATTTGGTGCGTTAATGCATGTTTTCGATCCATCATTTTGGTTCTAAATGTCTTGGATCTCATTTTTTGGTTTTTTTGTTTCTGCGAATTCGAATTGCTAGAAAGCATTGCTTCGGTTACAATTACGGATTTTGAGGTATAGCCGATGTAACTAAATTCAATCCGATCACCAGGTTGACATAGAATGGAATAGTTGCCGTTGATATCGGTTTCAGTGCCGCGAATTAATATGTCATTCCTATAGACAGCGACAGTGGCAAACAAAATGGGGTTTCCATTGTCTTCCAATTTTCCGGAAAGTGTACTTTCTTGTGCGCATAGTAAGGAGGTCGTGAAGCAGAGGATTAAAGATAGTATGTGTTTTTTCATAATGCAATGTGTTAGCTGGGTGAGTAGATACACTTAGGATGAGGAGTTGAGTTGAAATGCATAAAATGATATGAAATAAATATTTGGTGATGTGTCCATTAGGACAAAAGCAATTGCTAACTGATTGTATATGAGCGCATTTGCCTTTTGTGGAAATTTGAAGTCAGGCACATTTTTTGTGCATTTATGTGTATGTCCAGAAAAATATATTCTGTTTATGTAGTCGAACTCTCCAAGCGTGTGTTTACGGAAAATCGTCGTTTTCGTGAAGCTAATCCTCAGTTCAATGGAGTACTGGAATGCTTATACGTGGGAATGACGAGTAAAAGCCCAAAAGAACGATTGAATCAACATTTAAAAGGTGCCCGAAGTAAAAAGGGATTCAAAATTTCATCCAATATTGTGCAGAAATATGGTATGTATTTACGACCGAGTTTGTACCATCACTTGAATCCTATGACCAGGGAGGAGGCGAAGCGGTTGGAAGGACAGTTGGCGAATCAATTGAGGCGTATGCGGTATGCGGTTTGGTGGGGGTAGTTTTTTGAGTTATCCAGTTGTTGAGTTGTTGAATTATTGAGTTGTTGAATTATTGAGTTGTTGAGTTGTTCAGTTGTTGAATTATTGAGTTGTTGAGTTGTTGGGATGATGGGGAGGCAGCTTTCATTTTTAATTGTGTTGGAAAGTTAAAGAGGAGTTGAGTGCAATATTTGCTTTTATTTTAGAGAATTGCAATTAATAACGGAGGTGGTGTTTGAGACGTAAATCAATGCCTGGATAATTGGAGAGTCAGGTTTTCTAGGAATTCTTCTCTTCTGCGGCGAGCTACGGGTACTTTATTTTCTTCGGGCATTTCGATTTCTCCGTTTTTGTGATAGCGGACGATGCGATTAAGATTAATAACATAAGATTTATGGCATTGGTAAAAATTATGATGCTGGAGTTTGGCTACGTATTTACCAAATGATTGGGTGCTTGTATAAATACGTTTTTGAGTTAAGTATAGTTTGCTGTAATTTTCGTAGGCTTTGATGAAAATGATTTCGTTTACATTGATTAATTCCAAGGTTTGAAAAGTTGGGACAAGTAGTCTTTGATTTGGGGTTGATGCGTTTGTCATAGCGTTTTGCTTTTGTGATTTATTACTATTTGACCTTAACCACGATTAACAATAACATACTTCAAATGTAAATTAGAAAAGACCGATTATAAAGACATATATCTAGTGTTTTCCTACTATTTATATGATAATAAAATTGAATGAATGAATTTAAAATATTGATAATCAATAATCTAAATGATAAATGATATAGGTATTTTCCTGTAGTTTTAATTTTTGTGAGAATGCCTTTTATTGTATATTTCGACCAATGAAAAAACCAAAACTCATTGAAGGACTTTCGAGACTGGAGAGGAATGAATGGATTTCATTTCGCAAATATGTGTTGATGTATTGTAAGAAATCATCTGACAATTACCGTTTGTTGGATCAACTTTTTAGGATGCGAAATTCTTTGGCAACTTATTCAGAAATTGATCAGATAAAGAATCCATTGTTTAAAGGAATGTCTTCTAAAAGTTTTTTGAATTTGATGTCTCGAATCTTTGGGTGGTTCGAAGAATGGTTGATTTGGAATGAGCAAAAAAAAGATAGGATTGCCAGTGATATTCAACTGGTTAAAATCTATAACCGAAAGGGCATCTACGAATTGGCAGATAAGACTTTTAGACGGGTCGAAAAGAAATTATTAGATCAAAGAGCATTGGATTTAAAGAAACATCACGATATGTATCATTTGTACCATAACCATTACTTAAGTGATAATCCAGTCAAATATGCTCATCAAGGTGATCTCCTGGATAAAGTAGCTCGATTACAGCTTCGGCATTTTAAAGAACAAGCTTTACTTTATGTATCAGAAATGCACAATTTGACCAAAGGTCGTGGGTTTGACTACGCACTCGGAATAGAGCTATTGATGCGGTTGGAGTCACAGATAGATAACACAGAAACAAGTTACGTGCTCAAACTGATTATTGATATAGGAGCAAATCTAAGTCGTGATGCGTTTTTGGAGCTTAAAGAATTAGTGCTTTCAAAGCAAATAAAAGAGGATTCGGATTTGTACATCATTGCTACGTTATATATGGTTTCGTACAGCATGAGGCTTTGGAATGCCAATAAGATAAAAGATCCTCAATTGGTATTGGAAGCCCACGATTTTGGTTTGGAATCCGGAGTGATCTTAAAAACAGGAAGTTTTCCGGTATTACGTTTTATGACGTTGGTTTCCATGCTTGGAATGATAAAAGCTTCTGCAAAAGCGTATGAGTTTGTAGATAAATGGATACATCACGTGGATTCGGATGATCCGGAAGCAATACGGGCATTGGCTTATGCCCAGTTGAGATTTCATGAACGGAAATATGAAGATATATTGACATTGCTAATTGGTAAAAGGTTTATGATTGATGCAGGGAAATTACGTTCGTTGGCACTGGAATTGATCAGTCTTTATATGAGTCGTAAAAGCAATTATACTTTGTTGGTGAATCGTTTGAGTAATTTTCGACGTGCGCTTAAAACGTACAGTAATCGGAAGTCTAATGAGGTCTATCGCATGTATTTCAATTTTACAAAAGTGTTGGATTTATTGATTAAAAGAGACTTTGTAAAGATGACGATTAGAATAGACAATTACTCACCGATCATATTTAAGGAGTGGTTGATAGAAGAGATAAAAGCAGGTCATACGTAACCTGCTTTTTTGTGTAGAATTCCAGGTTTAGAACGATCCGTCAGAATCGCCTATCCATTCGAGAATTAAAAAGATAATAATGTCCATGATTCAAAATTTTTATGGTTAAAAAATGAATCATGTCAGGTGGCCACGAGACATGAAGAGTATCAGAGGCATTTTGCGCGTTGCCCCGGGTTTTCATGAATCCAGATGTATTTTCTAATTTTTAAAAGAGCAACATTTGGATGTCTGATAAAGTATGTAGTTGAAATATGAAAAGGTTACTGTTCAATTTTCAAATTCTCTTGAAAGGCATTATTTCTGGAGTGATCGGTTATAAAATTGGTGTGTTCGGTTCATAGAATGTATGAACGGTAAATGCGGAATTCTATGCTTTTTTGTCTATGAGCAGAAAAAAGGCAGGCCTAAATTTTCATGGTTTTCTAGAAACTTGCAAACTGAAGTTGAAAAATTGATTTACCAGGAAGGGAAGAGGATATAATTTTAGGGTTCTATCCAGTGTTAATTGTGGTATCCCTAAATGAATTAATGCCAGGATCAATTACTTTGAATTATTCCTCTTATAAATTTGAAGAAAATCGATATTTTGCGATAAAAGTTATCTTTTCATCCTTTAACCATATTGAATCTTAGACGAACGTGGGAATTGAACATGATCCATTAGCCATTGTAGATAAAATTCGTGCAAGCGAAACGAGTCGGAATGCCGCCATTCGAAATTTGGTCAGAGATGCTGTTATAAGACAAAAAATTAGTGCATATATACTCAAAAATAGTGGTGATCAAACGGATGCTGAAACCGTCTTTCATGATACGATTGTTACTTTTGTAAAGAAGGCATTTACAGATAAAAAATTTACTTTGACATCCCATCTTCATGGCTATCTCATGGGGACAGCGCGGAACATTTGGATGAATGCCTTACGCAAGAAGAAGAGACATGTAACCGTACCGATTGAACATGCTTCAACTGCCGAGAGCGATGGAGATAATTTTGGCTTATTGTTGAAAGGGGAGCGAGGTAAGATTTTGCAACTGGTGCTCAATCAAATGCGAAAAAATTGTAAAGACGTCTTGATGCATTGGGCAGCCGGATATAAAATGGAAGAAATCTCTTCTAAATTAAGTTACAAAAACGGTGGAGTAGTCAAGAAGAAGAAAAGCGAGTGTATGAAAGAATTGTATAATTATCTTAGCGAAAACCCTCATATTAAAGAACGAATAAGACCCATATAATGGATTATTACGATCGCATTGAAGAATACCTGAAAAATACTCTATCTGAAGCTGAGAAGTTCGCTTTTGAGAAGGTGATGGAGCAGGATGCCGACTTGAAATCTGCCGTAGAAAATCATGAAGCGGCCATGGATGTGGTGGGGAGTATTTTGGAAGGAGAGATTCGGAATGTAATTGAGAACGAACAGTTAGTAATTGATAATGAGGGGAGTGGAATTGAGAATGGAAAATTGAAAATTGAAAATGGAGCGGCGATTGGAAAGGTTGAAAATGAAGGTAAGGAAGCGAAGATAAAGCGGCTGACATGGATGAGACGGGCTGGTGTTGCGATCTTATTATTGATGTTGGGATGGTGGGGTATGTTTCTATTTGGTACCACTGATACAAAGCTTGCAAAAACAATATATGCTGACAATTTTGAACCTGCGCCGGTTGATATATCCAAAAAAGGAATTAAAATGGAAAAAAAATTGGATGAAATAAATTCAAATTATAATTCAGCAAACTATCTTTTAGTTGTAGATGCGTTAAACAAACTGAATATAGATTCAATTGGAGATAACAGCTTAATTCTCATGCTAGGCTCATCACTAATTATTAATGGGAATTTCGAGGAATCAAGGGTTGCAATGCAACCGTTGCAATTTTCGCTTCAATTTCAAAATGAATATTACTGGTATAGTGCAATGAGCTTTTTGGCGGAGGGAGAATTAATTAATGCCCGAAGACTTTTATCTAAAATATCAGAGGATAGTTATTATTCAGATAAGGCTAAAGCCATTTTGAATCAAACTAGGTGAATCTTTTGAGCACAAAAATTATGACTAAAAATAGGATTAATGAAGATATTAAAATTGTAGAAATATTGAATGAACTGCGTTTAATACTAAAATTTACTGGGTTATTATCTCCGGTTAAAACTATTCCGGCCCAATAATAAGGATGTTTTTGATAATCTCGACACGATTCTAGAAAGGACCTTTTTGCATTTGCTAATGCCAAAGATTTAGATTGACCAGAAATAATATTTTCATAGAAGTAATTCAAAATTTTTGAGGTGGATCTATGGTTTACAGACCAGAGCGTTGAAATAGTGGATTTGGCCCCAATAATTGAAAGACTTCTTGTTAGGTTGTTAATTCCCTCACCAGAAATCTCCGCACCTATCTGACCTTCACATGAACTTAAAACAAATAATTCGTTTATAAGACGTTGATTATACAGGTCACTGATTTTTAATGTACTATCCTCAAGGTATATAACCGGTGAGCCATAAATGTTGTCGTACGAAGAGGAATGCCCGCTGAAGTGCAATACATCATTAGAGTTTATGGTATTGAACCATTTATTGTATTCTTCACTTTTAACATCAAGAGAGAAAACGAAATCGTCCTTTAATCTCGTCCTTTTTGTGTAGTTAGGGCTTAAATATCTAATGGTAGAATTGGTGACAACTTTTTTGTCTATCATAACTTCCTTTGAAGAAAACACTCTTTGAATCGGAAGATTATGATATGCTAGCTGTGATAAACTAAAAGGCCAAAAGTGAAGCCATGAGTCCAGCGAAATAATTTGGTTCAAATCATGATCTTTTGGTAATAACAACTTTTGTATTTCTAATAAAGAATCAACCAAACCATCTTTTTCAGCAATTAAACCCTTTAATAATCTGTCGGCAAGTTGAGAATTAATTTCAATTTTATCAATGTAGGAAGTATCACTATTCAGTGTATATATGTAGGTGAAATCACTCGTGGCAAAATAGGTTGAATAACTCGATCTGAGTTCAGCTAATCTTACTTTTAATTCATTAACTCTTGGGGTTTTTGTTATATCGATTGAAGAAAACAAAGAGGTATATTTTTCATGATATAATTCTTTTAGTTTTAATAATTCAGTCCGTAGGAAGATATTCTTGGAGTCCGAATGCTTTTTGATTTTATCAGAAACTAAAATTATACCCCTCCTCAGGTTTTTTAGTTCTGTATCCGATGATTCATTTTCTAACAAAATCTTATCGAGATGATAGGTAATAGCTTTATTATTCTCTATAAGGTGAAATAATACTTCTTTGAAATCATTTTGTTGCTTGCATATAGAAGAGGTTTCATAGAATAATTCTATCAAAGAATTATACGCTTCATTTGCTTTTTTTAAAAAAGTATACTTGGAAATGTTACTTGAGTACCCCTTAATTATTTCGTTCAAAATCTGTTCATTATTCAGTATGAATAAAAGGATGGAATCACAGGAGGTATCAAAATGTTTGGTCAGCGTTATATTTAATCTAAATTTCTTGTCCAATTGATCTTCAGGACTCAAGCTATTAATGGTAGAAATCAAGGTATCGAAATAATTGGGCATAAATAATTCCGAATTTGAGTTAAACATGTGCAACAATATGTCAGCTTTTTCTGATATTTTGTTTTCGGGTAATGTACTATAACTTTTATGGTAGAAGTCAAAACTATTGCCTTCTAGAAAACCTTTTTCAATCAATCGTCCTTTTAACTTGAATACATTGGATTGTACCGATGCGTTTAGAAGTTTTGAGGAATTCAATACTTGATCGATTAGATCATTGGCCGATTTAAATTCTTCCTTATGAATATAAAATTCGGATAAATTTATAAAGGTGGAATTTCTAAGGTATTGCGAAATCTTCGGATTCTTATTTACAATGTCATAGGCTTTTTTATAGTATAAACCGGCTTCTTGATTTTTAAGTGTACTTGCATAAATTTTTCCAATTAAAGTATAAAGACTAGCCAGCCGTTGAAATGAAATAATACTTTTCGAAAGTTTAGATTCATAAAATTCTTCCATCAAAGGTTGCGAACTTAGAAAGTAATTTAGAGCAAGATCATTATCTCCTACAGCTCTGTAAAGATTGCCAATATTCATATAGGCAGTGGCCAGTAGATTTGCATCTTTACTTATTTCTCTGGCCTTATTTACGGCTTCCTGATAAAAGGTTTTTGCTCTTGCAAAATCACCATGGATTTTGTAGGCTAAAGCGATGTTGTTTAATGCTTTGACGTATTCCAGATGATCGCTTCCAAGAATGGAGTCAATTTCTTCCAAAACTTCCATGTTGTTTCTGAGCATTGTTTCATATTGTTCCAGATGATTATAACAATAGCTAAGTGTATTAAGAGCATAGGCATATTTTTCTAAAGAATCAATCATCTTTAGCTTTGGAATGACTTCAAGTGTTAGATTCAAACAAAGTTTGGGATCTTCCCATGCTAAATCAGCGGCATTGAAATCTTTCATAATACCAGCCGTATCAAGTTGTGCAAGGGATGTTCCGGTAAATGATGCAAAAATTACAACAATGGCAAAGGCTTTGATTTTAAAAAAAATTGGGCTCATACAACAATTGGTTAGTATCTTCAGAACAAAATGGTATTTCAAGTACAAGAGTATGTGCCGCCCTATGTCCACATATATCGCTCCTATTGCATATGACAAAATCATTTAAGGAATTGGGATTAGTTGAGCAAATTTGACTTACTCTAATATTGGTGTTTACATTAAATTTTTCTAGTCTATGTACATTCTGGATCAACGTTTTTTCCATTACTAAATCCGCAGCCGGAAGACTTATGTTAGTTTTATTAGAGTTAGCATTATGATGATAATCATTATGTTCAATCGCGTCAACATCTTCAAGTTGTAATGCTAAATGATGAAGAAATGGCCTGCATGCATTTTCATCTTTAATATGTGGAATAAAAGAGAAAAATATGTTTGCTCTTACAAAACAATCATTACCACATTGATAAGATTGATTTAGTAAGTCAATGGGAAATGAATTGGCAGTTAATGTATGGTTAAATGGTCCATTTGTATATTGTGCGTTGCCATTTAAATATTGAATCTGTAAATCGTTAATTGGTATATTCTCTTTTCCAAATAGCTTAATCCTACAACCAATGTTTCCAGAATTATTAGTACCCATGTTGTTGTGACCATCACAAGGAATTTTGATCGTTAGACTAAGACCTATGTATGTTCTCATATTATTTTTATCAATGCTGATACATTCATTCTTGGTACATGGCAAACTTTGATCAGACTCAGATAATACCTTGAGACCACCCACGGGGATTTCACCTGTTACAGAGTGTGTGGCTCCTGCATTAATATTCACACATCGTTCTACAAGGGTAGAAAATATGGTACCATTGCAATATATAGTATCGTAAAAGCAGTGTTCTTGGGGTTGATAATAGGTCTTCTTATAAGGTAACGACAACTCTTTATTTCTAATCAATCGTTTACCGATATTGCGTTGAATGCCTTTAATTTCATCTGATTTGATGAATATTTGTTTATGCATGCTTAATAATGCACCAGCCTTTCTGCTATCCGATTGTGCGGCTGCCTCATTCAGGATGCCCTGAAAATCCTGGAGAGAAATGAAAGCTATGTTCTTACTAGTTTTACAGGTTGAAAGGCAAAGAGTTACCAACAAGAGGAATAAATAAGGCAATACAATTTTCATTTGGGGTTTGTTTTTTTC
>JBCCVV010000126.1:0-18854 GCA_039194925.1 Bacteroidota bacterium | reverse complement strand
TAGCCTTATATCTCTATTTATAAGCGTATAGCCTTATATCTCTATTTATAAGCGTATAGCCTTATATTTCAAATTATAAGCTTTTAGCCTTATATTTGCACGGTATAAGTCTATAACTTAATGCCATGAATACCAACAATAAAGCAGTCATAACTTGCGATTTAGTGAATTCATCCAAATATTCCTCTCATGAAAGGCAATCTGTAAATGAACGAATTATACAATTCTCCAATAAATGGCAAAAAGGTAAACAAGCAGAATATTTATTTTACCGGGGAGATAGTCTTCAAGGAATACTAGAAAACCCATCAGAAGCATTGAGACAAGCTTTGTATCTAAAATCAATCATTAAATCCATAAGTCTGGAAACAAGTAAAAGATCAACCGAGGCAGATATAAGAATTTCAATAGGCATCGGAACAATAGATTATACTGGAAATACATTATTAGACAGCGATGGGCCCGCATTTCAATACTCGGGAAGGACCTTGGATACACTTAAGCAAAAGGGTAGAACAATTGCTTTAACAACTTCGGATAGTAAACAAAACAAGGTATGGGATACCATTCTTTTATTATTGGAAGAAGTAATAAAACACTGGACAATTTCTTCGGCTGAGATAATATGGAGATTAATAGACGGCTGGAGCGATAAAGAAATTCAAAAAGACCTAAAGATAAGCCAACCTGCCGTAAGTCAACGAAAAAAGAATGCCAGTTGGGAAGCCATCGAAAAGACCATACTGCATTACGAAGAAAAATTCAAAAAGAGTTGAGATGGAAGTATTTCTACGATTATTGATAGCTCATATTATTACCGACTTTTTTATCCAACCTGATAAGTGGGTGGCGGATAAAAAACAAAAGAAAATAAAATCAAAATACCTATATCTACATGTCTTAATCACTGGAATCGCTGCATTGATTGCGCTATGGGATATCAAGTTATGGTACATCGCTTTATTCATAGCCATAACACACTACTTCATAGATGTAATAAAAATAGTGTGGTGCAAGGACAATCTGCTAAGCTTCTTACTGGATCAAGCCCTTCATATCACGATTTTAATACTCTGCGCAAATTATTTAATGGAGAACAATCAGATAATTGACCAAATAGCTGAAAAAATAAAATCTACAAATTCATTATTGATACTTACAGGGTACATGATCGTCAGTCAGCCGTTAGGGTACCTGGTTGGTAAAGCAACCAATAAATGGAGACAAGAGCTAAATGCCAGCAGTCAGGAAAGAGACAGTTTGAAAGATGCCGGAATGTGGATAGGAATCATGGAACGCATCCTCGTACTCACTTTTGTCTTGTATAATCAATTTCAAGCAATCGGTTTTTTAATAGCCGCAAAATCAATCCTGAGATTTAGCGACAAAAGTGACAGCAATCCTTCCAAGCAGACAGAATATGTACTCATCGGAACTTTAATAAGTTTTACTACAGCCCTTTTTATAGGTATTTTAATACAAAAATTACAAGCACACGTTTAATCTCCACTTCAAGAGGTATAATCAAACTTTCCTATATTTAGGCAATGCAAAATATCAACGAACCTCCTTCAAAAAAATGGTATGAACGCGTGCCCCATGCCATTACGATCTTATTTGGAATAATTGTCTTTGTCACCATTCTGACCTACCTCATTCCGGCAGGAGCTTTTGAGCGAGTACTTGTGGATGGAAGGCAAAGGGTAGTTCCAGGTTCTTATAAGACAATGGCCTCTTCTCCTGTAGGAATATTAGATATGTTCAAAGCAATTCCTTTGGGATTTAAATCTGCTGTGGAAATCATCTTCATTGTCCTGGCCGGTGGAATCATGTTTGGTATTATGGAAAAATCCAAGGCCATAGAAAATGCAATTGGATCATTGGTACACAGCATGGGAATAAAGAAAAGAAACGCAATAATTATTATCATGACGTTCGCCTATGGACTTTTGGGAGTTGCTGTCGGATATGAAAACAACATCGCCATGGTACCTATTGCTGCTGTTTTAAGTCTGGCTATTGGCGGTGATTTAATATTGGCAGCAGGCATTTCTGTAGGGGCCATGACCGTTGGTTTTGGTCTATCCCCTATCAATCCGTATACCGTGGGCACCGGACACAAAATTGCGGAATTACCCATGTTTTCGGGAGCCCCATTAAGAAGTGCCCTATGCTTTATCGGTTTGTCGATCATGGCGTATTACAACGTCCGATATTTTCAAAAAATCCTAAAAAACAAGAATAAAAGTTTGGGCATTGGACTGAATATCACAGGAATAGAACTGTCAAAACCATTGTCAGAATACAAATTGTCTAAACAAAATAGTTTGGTGATTCTGACTTTCCTTATTGGGCTACTTGTCATCTTGTACGGTGTATTTGTCCATCATTGGTACATCAATGAATTGTCTGCAATATTTTTGATGATCGCCTTAGTATGTGGTGTTATTGCCCGTATGCGCCCTGATGATTTTAGTGAAAATGTCTTGCAATCCGTTGCCCAAGCCGCCCCGGGAGCTTTCATGGTAGGATTTGCCACCACCATTAAAGTACTGATGGAAATGGGTAATATTGGAGATACGATTTCACACAATCTTTCTGAACTACTGCAAGGGCTGCCGCTTTATGCTTCCGCAGTTTCAATGTCGATTTCGCAATGTGTTATCAATCTTTTTATTCCAAGCGGAAGTGGTCAGGCACTGGCAACATTACCCGTCATGCTTCCTCTCGGTGAAGTATTGGGTCTCACGAATCAAACTACTATCCTCGCCTTTCAAATTGGAGATGGAGTCACGAATCTGGTCAACCCTAGCTTAGGTGGATTGATCGCTATGTTGGCTATGTGCAGAGTTCCATTGGATCGTTGGATTCGATTTATCTTGCCCATAGTGGGAATGATTCTGGCTATTTCCTGGGCCTTTCTCCTTTTTGCTGTTTTTATTGGATATGCGTGAATAGGGAAATTGATGAGATTGGAGAGATTGGATAACTTGTTGGTGGAATGATCTTTTGAACTTCTTGTCCTTGAAGAAATATTTGGTGTACCTCATTTTAATCGTAGCCACGAATAATTTTCAACAATTGAATTATAGCAATGTTAGTTTAATCAATTGAAATATCTCAATGCTGAATTTACTGCTGAATCCAATTCTAAATCCTATTTTCGCCATTGATCGCTCTTAACATATGACTGCACAAGAAATACTTTCCAAATTAGTTTCATTTCCCGTTCTGGGAGGACAAAGCAATCTATCCATCATGCAATGGATTAAGGATTATATTGAAAATCTAGGAGTCAAGACCCATCTTGTTCCGAATGAAGAAGGAGCTAAGGCTTCATTGCATTGTAGAATAGGTCCTCCCGTCGATGGTGGAGTCATCTTATCCGGGCATATGGATGTAGTTCCGGTGGCAGGTCAAGATTGGGATACAGACCCTTTTGTCTTGACAGATAAAGGAGATGGTAAATTATATGGAAGAGGATCATGTGACATGAAAGGATTTTTGGCTTGTTGTCTTGCAGTACTTCCGGAAATGATACTCGCTAATTTAAAAACACCTATTTACTTTGCCTTTTCGTACGATGAAGAGATCGGTTGTTTAGCAGCTCCGGAATTGATCGAGCACATAAAAGAAACGTATGCTGAAAAGATAAAATACGCCATCATTGGAGAGCCATCCCTAATGCAGCCTATTGTTGGACAAAAGGGAATATGTGTCATGGAAACCAAAGTGAATGGCTCGGCGGGACATAGCAGCAGAATAAGACAAGAGGTAAGCGCTATTCACGAATCCGCTCGATTGATATTATGGTTGGAGGCTAAAATGAATGAATTGGTAGAGGCGGGTCATATTGATGATCGATTTCATCCACCACATTCCTCCTTGCATGTGGGCCAAATCAATGCCGGAATCGCACCGAACGTGATTGCTGATAAAGCCCTCTTCAAATGGGATATAAGAGTGATTCCACAAGATAAGACCTTGCAAATTATTGAAGAATTCGACGCGTATTGCAGAGAAAGAGAATCGATATTAAGAGAAATTTTTCCTGACTTTGAAATCCAAAATTCACAGCACCATCCCCCTGTTCCGGCTTTAGATACTGCCGAAACTGATGGTATTGTTTCTTTTCTTAAGTCCATTACTCCTGTTCAAGAGTTGGGTACCGTTGCTTATGCCGCCGAAGCTGGACAATTTGCAGAAGGAGGGTTTCAAAGCATAATTTGCGGGCCCGGGTCCATAGCACAAGCACATCGCGCCAATGAGTTCATTGCAAAAGCAGAATTGGATAAAGGGGTTGAAATGCTGAGAAAGTTGGTAAAAAGACTATCCTGATTTAGTTGTCCTCCACCCCCATGGCATACCGAATCCCACCCAATAAATGCTTTAAAAAATATGCTTCTTCATAACTCGAATGCGTGTGTCCCAGGGCAGTATAAAAAGCCCTCCCACCATCGTATTCATGATACCAGGCCATGGGGTGTTCTTTGCCATTGGTACCACCTTCATAAGATTCTTCGTCTACAGATAGTACAACATTGACCTCTTTATTCACAATGCCCAAATTGTACAATTCATCCGTTCGAATCCATTCTTTGGGTAAAAAGTTTGTTGCCGCAAAGGATGCATCCTCCACAATAAATTTTGCTTCCTGAATCTTGGGATGGCTAATAAAATAGGCTCCTACCAATCTACCATACCAAGCCCAATCGTGTTCGGTATCAGATGCGGCATGGATACCCACGTAACCTCCACCCTCCTGTATATAATTCTGAAAAGCTATTTCTTCCTGAACATTTAATACATTACCTGTCGTATTAAAAAAGATTACGGCCGCATACTTGGAAAGATTTTCCGTATTAAAATCAGAAGAGTTCGTTGTCGAATCTACCTCAATAGCATTTGTAGTACATAGTTTTTCAAGAGCCAGATAACCGGATTCAATACATGTATGGTGATAACCTGCTGTTTTAGAAAAGATTAATACTCGTTTTTGTTCAATTTGTCCTTCTGAACAATTTAAAAGAATAAAATAAATCAAACCGACACTTAATAACTTTCCAAATTTCATACTTGAATTTTTAGACGCTTAAATTATCAATTTCTACTTTAATGATAGACCATTTGGAACAAAAGGTACAATTCTCTTTGTCGCTTTTCTCATTATCTATCATAAATTCATATGTATTTTTCCTTCCGAGTGCAGTCGAGGCATGACTTGACTGATGATTATCCATTTTCAACAAAAACGGAGAAATTTAACTCTGTGCAACAACTTAATACGCCTTTCAAAACAATACATTAAAATGCACGTGGAACAAAAGTTACATCCTTATCTCACCTCAAAATCCTATATTGGCAGAGCAAAGCATTGCAATTATAGATCAAACTCGAAAAACTATGGCCACTCAATTTACAATTTCTGGTGTCGTCCTCCAAGATGGGACCAATCGCCCTATCCAAGGGGCCAACGTACGTATGATTGTTGGAACAAATGAATTCATAACTTCAACCAATGCCAATGGTTATTATCAGTTTCAACCCGTTGATGAACCACTCCTTGCGGATAATCAGGCTACCTATAGCCTATCATTATTTTCTTACATGGCAGGAGATAAAGACCAAAAATCCAAACCTGTTTTGGTAAGAATGGTAAAAGGAAACAAATCCGCTAATGTTGAAATCCTAATAGAGGACAGAGGACCTATTAGTGAATTGGGAGGGTGGATCTTTCTCGTAGCTCTTATCGTACTTCTGAGTTTACTTTCCTGGAAATACTACGAATGGCATGCACCAGATGATAAGAACCAGGGAAGTGCAGACCACCAGCTCGTTGGTTTACTTACAGAAAATCTTGTCGATCGGATTCAAACCGACTCAGCGAAAATCAGCAATTTCAAACTCACCAATAATTTGTTCACCGAAGCAGATAGTTTGTTTCTTATGGCTGAAACAGACAAAATAGCTCGTTGCGCAAAAGATCTTGTTGAAAAAGCACAATTGGATACGTCATACAATACACTTATTTCCAGCAATTTAGAGTTGGTCCCCCATGCGATCACAAATGGAAACAAAGAAGAAGTTCTAACCAGTCTTAGAAGTGCAAAAAATTACATCTCAAAAATCCCCACACTAAAACCATCCTGGTTCTGGAAAAGCAAACCCGGAATCTATTGGGAAATAATATTGTGGGCATTGTTTGCTACCTTAATTCGGTTGATAGGAAATACTGGTTATTATCTTTCTCGAAATATTTTCTATTTAAATAGCATACCAAATAAACTCAAGCTCATCTTTACGGTCCCGCTGATCGCCTTCTTAATTGGTCAGATCATATCTTTCTTTAAGATTTCAATCACATTGGGAGACGCAGGCCTGATTTTGGATTTCACCAATCCAATCGTAGCGGTTATTTTAGCAGCTTTAATCGGTTTGGCTCCATGGAAAGCATGGGAATTCATGTACGGACTATCGGATCAATTGTTCCAAAGTTTAAAGAATTGGCTGGGATTGGCAAAATCGGGAGACACCCCGAGTGAAGGGGAAAATGGTGCAATCGGAACACCAAATACGGGAAGTAATTCAACTCCGCCGGATATACCACCAACAGATCCGCCTGAGCCAAATCCTGATGAAGACAAACCTGCAGATCCTGAGCTTGAGGTTCCGGAAGATGCTGCGATAAAGCCGGCCGATGAAGCGGAATCTTCCCAAAATGCAAACGATACTGTAGCTGATAATGGCGAAGATTCTAACGCCGATGGGGATGCTGAAGGAGAGAATAAAAAGCCTTAACCAGTTTAATTTAAAAGGTTTGACAAGGGATAGTTTGGGAATTTCGTTGGTATATTGGAATCTAGAAACTTCTAAAATATGACCAATAAGATACTCATTCTGTTTGTACTTTTGATTGTTGCACCTAAATCAGGGGCCTGTCAAAAGGACCAACAAATGTTTTTAGCACCAGATAACTGGAACAGCGAACGACTGGAATTCCCACTATCTTTTGCACCTACTCTGGACCTTGTTGGATTTGAAGACATCCGATTTTCACCTGACTGGGCAGATTCTACGAAACAAGGTTTTTGGACCTACACCTTTGTATGGGTGAATGAAAAACCTTATGAACTATCAGAAACGAATTTGATAGAAAGTATGGAAGCATATTTCGATGGGCTAATGGGATTGGATCCAGAAAAAGTGAAATATTCGAAAGACAAGGATAAGACGGCATGTGTGATGGCAAAATCAGCATATGGCTTTCATGGTAAGATTATAACGCACGATGCATTCTTTACCAAGAAAGAACTAGTTCTATTCGTAAGACTAAAAGAAATAAAATGTGATAAATCGTCTAAGCAGTATGTCTTGTTTGAATTATCACCAAAAGCATATACTCACGAAATTTGGCGGATTTTTGAAGATGTTAAATTGATTACCGAGTGCGATTAAAAAGGTATCACCGATGAAAATACGATTCCAAACTACTGCTTAAATTAGTCTATTTCTGATTTTGATCTCAATCTTTATGCAATGCGGCGATGGGTCTGATTGTTGCACTGTGATTGACACCCAGGTACAACTTCATTATTTAAATCAAAAGGGTAAAAACCTGATCAATAGCACTGGTAACTTTAGCGAAAATCAAATTAAGATTTATTAAAAAGAGGGTGAAGAGTTCAAGTATATCTATAATAACAATTTGGACCACCCCAATATGCACTTCTTGGAAGAGAAGCAAGATGGACGATTGATATTGAACGTTTACCCATCCTATTTTTATGAAGAAAATCAATTGACAACATTAATAAAACTGAACGATGACATCACGGACACTTTAATCTGTACCTTTGATCTAAGCAATGGAAATGAAATCCTTGAGAACGGATGGCTAAATGGAAAAGAGTTAACAGGTCGATTTATTCAAGTAGCCTTCCCCGAAATAGTGGAGACATAGTTAGGTAGTCACAATTCAACCAAATTACTCGAGATATACTTTTCTCACCATTTCACCGAATTTTGAGGAAACAACCACAAAGTACAAACCAGGTATTTCATTTGACAGATCCAAGGTATAGACAGAATTATTATTTACCTCAATTGATCGAAGCGATTTTCCAATTGTATCATATATTCGAATCCTCCCATCACCTATCACAGGGTCCAATTCTATATTCAGCAGCCCATTCGTTGGATTCGGACTAATTGAAATGAAGTTATCCTTTCCGGGAGAATCAGTTCCTGTCATCGTATTGATTCTAATTCTGCTGTAGTATACATCTTGCTCACCATTGAATGTAGCTGCCCATGCCAAGTGTGCAGATTCATTGTCCGAGATCATATGATAATAATCACCTATTTTATCTTGATTGGGGTGCCCCACCAATGGATCAAATGGATCACTTAAGACAATATTATCCGACCAATTTTCTCCTCCATCTAAAGAATATGAATAATATAACTGTGAATCAAAACCATCAGGATCTTCTCGTGTATCCAACCAGGCCACATCGATTCTTCCGTTTGGTGCTACTGAAAGCGTTCCGAACCATTGCCAATTCGTTATCAGTTCATTATCATTGATTCTAAGCGCCTGGCTCCATGTATTCCCTCCATCTGTACTTCTAGAAAACATGATATCTGCTTTGCTCCAAAATCCATTTTTTACTGTGCTGAGCATATATACATTCCCTCTATTGGGTCCATCCGAATGATCCACATCAATCCATACTTGCCCCAACATACCTCCCGGATTTGGACCTTTGCGAATCACCAAACCGCCTCCCATATTCACCTTTTTGTGAAAATCCCATGTAAATGTAGGGTCCCCGGGATTCTCGCTTTTTGCAATATAATGGTCATCTTCTTCGTTTCCACAAACATAAAGTTCACCTTCCGGTCCAACAGCCATCGTCCCTCTTCTAAAAAAATTAGGCAGTCCGACACAAGATTCAAAATTCATCCCATTATCAAGAGATCGCGTAAATTCATGAGGACTACATGATGTCACTTGCCAACTCCAGGCTGAATAGATGTTTCCTGAGGTAGAATGATCGGTCTTATCAATAACCATCCATTGCTTGTCTCCTCCCTGAGCAGGTGTACCTTCATCCCATTGAAAATCTTCCCCCGATTTAAAAACATCGCATTGAAAATTATTAGGAGACGATAAGCTGTTGTAGTAAAAGTTTCCATCCTTATCAACATCCAACACAGGATCCGAACGAAATGTACCCGCCTCTATTGGTTCGGGAAAGATCCAGGATTGTCCGCCGTCCATTGAATATGCATATCCGGCTTCCCTAAAATTACTTTCAATTGTAGAAAATTGTCTCCAACCTATAACCATGTAATCCGGATTTGTTCTGCTTATGGCAAGTGAAGGCTCATTTGCAGCATCACCAATCATATTTTCTCCATTTTTATTAACATTCACCTGCACAGTTGTAATCTCTGGTTTTGACCACCGGTATGCTTTACCGGTCTTATAATCCTTTCGAGCAATAGGAATATGCGGATCATCCATATTCTCTGCATAGGTCGACTTCCTATCGACCTGACCACTAATTGAAAATGAACTAAGAATAAGAACTGTACATAAAATAAATTGTCTCATTGGAATTGTATAATTATCTATGAATATTATTTGGTTTAACTTACTGTGACGACTTCATTTCTGACTAATGATTTTCTATGAAACACTCACAAATAATCTACTTAAAAATATACGATTTGGCAGAAATAATCTGAGAAGGAAAACGAAATATTGATAACAGTGTACTTATTTTTGATGAACGCGCCTCAAAAATTCTTTCATTTTATATCTAAAAACAATGCAACAAAATGAAAAATTGAGGATGATTTAACGAACTAAATACTTCTAATTGGATGGTGGAAACATTTACTCTTAAATTAAGTTATTGTAATTTTAAAATGTACCTATTGATCGAAGTAATTCCCATTCATTAAAGAATGTCATTTACAAAAAATGAGCAGTAAAAAATTACCGCTCATTCAAATTATATCCCATGTGTAAGAGTATGTCTAAAAATTTAATTTGATAGAGTATTAGTATACAGGCATGAATCAGCATAATAATTTGATGCTTTCTGATTTCCAAGTATTTAAGAACGAAGGCGTCAAAATTATAGTCTCATTTAGCTCGCTAAACTCAACTATAATTTCATAGCCACAACTTTAAATCTTTGAAAATCAGTGCGCAATATTTTTAGACATACTCTAAGTTGAGAACTAGTGTACAACTATCTTTTTAATAAAGCCAGGTCTCGAAGTTAAAGTGGAGTCAATAATTCGCACAAAATACAATCCACCCGGGATGTTTTGCAGATCTTTACTCCAACCAATACTAACTCCTTTTTCTGCAAACAGTAAGGCACCTTGCGTATTGATCACCTGAACATCCACAGAGACTGGCACCTGCCCTTCAAGAGAAAGCGATTTATTGTCCATATTCCAAATCAAGTCAATGGAATCTAACGTAACTTCCACATCGGTGATGCATTCTATTTCTGATAAATCAAAAGTCATCTTCCATTCTGCACCGGAACATGAATTGATCAATTTAATCTCAAACGTTCCTTCTTGTCCACATTCGAATGGCCCAACTGTAAATAAAGATTCATCATCTCCCAGAACTTCCAGAAGTTCATCATCAATGTATACATCAATATTGCACCCTTTCAATGTGGTATTGATAATGTCAAACGTAATGTTGAATATTTCTCCAACAATAATCGTTTCGGATTGCATACCATTAATCTGATTGAAATCTTCGCAGCATATCGTTCCAATCTCAACAAAGTCTGAACATTCTTCATTTTCATTATCCTTAACGACAAACTCATATTCCAATTCACAATCCGCATTTAATCCGGTAAGTATAACGGGCAGGTCATCGTATTCAAAACTTCCATACTCTACCCCATTCCCAACAATCGTAAAGCTATTGCTCACATTATCATAATCGAAGTCTATCTCAACATCAAAAAGATCTTCTTCACAAGCGATCACCTCGGCAGTCACTCCATCTATCGTACATGCTTCATCATCGTAACAAGGATTGCCAAAGGTTCCAACGATGCCACAATCCGGATTTTCGATTTCATTGGCGAAAAAGGTAAATTGTGATTCCGTGGTATTTTCAATCTCTATGGTCATTGGAAGATCGGCAAATGATTCCGTGCCACTGCCAATGCCTGGGATTTCCCAAACAAACAACTCTTCCGAATTTCCAACATATTCAAAATCTACTACGACAACAAAATAATCGCCGTCACATTCGGACACATCAAAATCCAGCTCAAATAAATCACATTCTTCATCATCGCAACATACCTCACCAATACCTACCGCTGATCCGCAATCGTTAAACTCTAAATCCTGAACTCCAAATTCATATTGTAAATCGCAATCGGATTCAATTTCGATCTGAATGGGTAAGTCATCATAGGAAAATGAACCATAGTTATTGCCATTCCCTACTACCTTGAATTGGTTACTCGTATTTGCGTATTCAAAATTAATCTCAACGTAGAAGAAGTTGCCATCGCACTCGGACACATCAACGTCCAATTCTCCGATAAAACAATCTTCAGATTCAAAACAAGGATTCTCAAATTCTCCTGCAACCGCACAATCCGGATTATCATTTTCATTAATAAAAATCCCAAATCCACCCATATTGGTATTCTGAATTGTAAGGGTCAACGGTAAGTCTCCAAATTCGGCAAATCCACTATCATAGCCCGGAATTTCCCAATCGAAATAATCGTTTGTCGTTCCAGAATATTCAAAATCAAATGTTACTTCAAATACACCTTCATCGCACTCAGAAGTTTCAATGACCAAATCAAAAAGATCACAATCATCACCGTCACAACATACCTCACCTATACCGACATCCGAAGCACAATCATTATTATCAATATCAGCTACAATAAATTCGAACTCCAAATCACAATCTGCTTCCAAACCATCTATTGTAATCGGCAATTCAGTATATGAAAACGTACCATAATTATTGCCATTGCCTACAACTTTAAATTCATCGCTGGTATTCGCGTATTCAAAATTGATTACTACAAAAAATAAATTGCCATCGCATTCGGATACTTCAATATCTATCTCTCCGATAAAACAATCTTCAGATTCAAAACAAGGGTTTTCAAATTCTCCTGTTACGGAGCAATCTGGGTTATCATTTTCATTAATTATAAGCTCATAGACTTCTACACCTATATCCTGAACTATTTTAGTATACGGCAACTCACTAAATTCAGCAGTTCCACTACTATACCCTGGAATCTCCCAATCGAAAAAGTCATTCGTTGTTCCCGAATATTCAAAATCAAAGGTAATTTCAAATACACCTCCGTCGCATTCGGAGGTCTCAATCACCAAATCATACAAGTCACAATCTCCTGGATCATAGCAAGGATTCATCAACTCCCACGAATAGCAGCAGTCAGGATTATCATTATCGCACGCTTTTATAGTAAAGTATTCGGTCCCAGGATCTTCGATATCGAATTCATACGGCCCATTGCCATTATATTGTACAAAAGTCAGGAATTCACCATTAATATAAATATCGTACCCTGATTCGCTTGTATTCTCTCCAAATATGAACCATTCTGTAACGATAAAGCCATCTTCACACACTGGGTTAGGTCCAAAATCGATGGACAGAATCTGGCATTCATCCTCACAACAAATGTCCTCTATGCCAATATCCGAAGCACAATCGTTATTATTCACATCGGAAACAATCAATTCAAAAATCGAATTACAATCCGATTCCAAACCATCAATGGTTATGGGTAATTCGGAATAAGAATAGGTCCCATAGTTGTTGCCATTGCCAAACACCTTAAATTGGTCACTCGTATTCTCATATTCAAAATCGAGGACTACAAAGAAGAAGTTTCCATCACACTCCGAAACATCTACATCCAATTCTCCAATAAAACATTCCTCAGCATCAAAACATGGATTCATTACCTCCCATGAATAACAGCAGTCGGGATTATCATTATCACATGCTTTTATAGTAAAATAATCTGTTCCAGGATCTTCTATGTCAAATTCATAGGGTCCATTGCCATTGTACTGCACAAAAGTCAGGAATTCACCATTGATATATATGTCGTACCCCACCTCACTTGTATTCTCTCCAAAGATGAACCATTCTGTAACGATAAAGCCACCTTCACATACTGGATTGGGTCCAAAATCAATGGATAAAATTTGGCAGTCATCTTCACAACATACTGTACCTATTTCAGCAACTGAAACACAATTTTCATGTTCTAAATCTTCTACTACGAATTCGTACTCTGTATTACAATTGGATTCTATTCCATCTATAATTATCGGAAGATCGGCATACGAATATGTACCATACACAATTCCATTTCCAGAAACCTTAAATTGTTCTCCTGTGTTTTCATGTTCAAAATTGATTTCTACAAAAAAGAAATTGCCATCGCATTCAGAGACCTCTACCTCCAACTCTCCAATAAAACAGTTGTTTTCGTAGCACGGATTCATCAGTTCCCACGAATAGCAGCAGTCAGGATTGTCATTATCGCATGCTTTTATAGTAAAATATTCTGTTCCAGGGTCTTCAATATCAAATTCATAGGGTCCATTGCCATTGTACTGTACAAAAGTCAGGAATTCACCATTGATATAAATATCATAGCCTACCTCGCTAGTATTCTCTCCAAAAATGAACCATTCTGTAACGATAAAGCCACCTTCACATACAGGATTAGGTCCAAAATCTATAGATAAAATTTGACATTCATCTTCACAACATACGATTCCAATATTGGCATCAGATGCGCAGGTACCATTATTTACGGAATCATAAACCAAAAATTCAAACGGTGCATCGCAATTTGATTCCAGTCCATCAATGGTAACTGGTAAATTAGCATAGGTAAATGGTCCATAATTAGTACCGTTCGCGTTCACAAAAAACTCATCACTGGTGTTTTCGTATTCAAAATTGATTATGACAAAAAATTCATCACCATCACATTCCGAAACCTCAATATCCAATTCTCCGATAAAACATTCTTCTCCTCCGCAACATACTGTACCTATTCCAGTAAAATTTGAACAATCATTATTTTCAACATCCGTGACGATAAATTCATATTGAGTGATACAATCTCCTTCCAGCCCTTCCAGTGTAATCGGAAGGTTATTATATGCGAAAGTACCATAGCTTACCCCATTCCCTACTATAGTAAATTGGCTGCTTGTATTGACATATTCAAAATTTAAAACAATATCAAAAAGATCATTTTCACACTCCAGAATGTCATAGCTTATCGTGCCTATTTCACAAATCGGTTCTTCATAACAGGGGTTGGGCCATTCCGAAGTATGGCAACAATCAGGGTTGTCATTATCACAAACTTTCAATGTAAAAAACTCTGTATCCGTGTCTGGAATATCGAACTCGTAAGGACCATTTCCATTGTATTGTACGAAGGTTAGAAAATCATTTTCAATGAAAATATCAAACCCTACTTCGCTGGTATTTTCCGCAAAAATAAACCATTGGGCAACGATAAAACCATCGATACATTCGGGAGCAGGACCATCATAATCAACGCCGTTGATCACACAGTCTCCATCGCAACATACTGTACCCAGAATTACAAAATCTGAACAGTCGTTGTTGTTGACATCGGTAACTACGAATTCATATTCAGTGTCACAGTCGGCGGCCAATGATGTCAAAGTTACGGGTAGGTCATTGTAATTGAATGTACCATAATTGTTTCCATTTCCGGCAATGGTAAACTGGTCGCTGGTATTATCAAACTCAAAATTGATGCTAACGTCAAATAAATCACCTTCACAGGCCGTAATCTCTGCCGTAACACCATCTATAATGCATTGGGAATTGACTGAAAAAGCGCATAACAAGTATAAATTGATTAACGTGATTTTTAAGATAGTCTGCGTATTTTTCATGAACTATAGATTTTGTGTATTCGATTATCTAGAAGAGTAACATATTAAAAAAATCGTTGCAAAACGCATTACTTTTTATTTTCTCAGCACGTAAAAATCAAATGGAAATATTTGATTATTAATAGATTAATCATCAAATTCAAACAAATTGTATCTCTTAGAAAAAACTATATTTGTTCTAATCAAAACGTACTCTCATGGACAAGGCATTACAGACGATGATCAACAACATGCCCGAAAAGACCGGTAAATCACTGGAAGAATGGAAATCGATATTAAAGGAAAAAGCTTTTGCCAAACACGGTGAAGCCATGAAATTTCTAAAAGGTGAACACGGTGTTACCCATGGATTTGCCAATACCATCATACAACTTTCAAAAGAAAATAAAGATTCTGCGGAAGACCTGGTAACCAATCAATACCAAGGAAGAGAAAGCCTGATACCCATCTACGAATCGCTAATAAAGATAGTTGACACTTTTGGTCCGGATGTTACAAAAACACCCAAAAAGACAAGTGTTAGCATAATCCGAAAAAAGCAATTTGTCCTAATCAAACCAGCTACGAAGACCAGAATAGATTTAGGGTTAAAACTAAAAGACGTACCTATAACAGACAGACTTCAAAACTCGGGACCATTTGGAACTATGTGTACCCATCGGGTGCAATTGACTTCTACAGAGCAGGTGGATGAGGAGTTGATTGGATGGATGAGGGAAGCGTATGAGAGGGCGGGGTGAGGTTTTTAAGTAGGTCAGTTGTTTAGTAGGTCAGTGGCTGAGTTATTGAGTTATTGAGTTGTTGAATTGTTGAATTGTTGAGATATCGGATTGTTGGTTAAAATCAATTATTGAATTGTGTACTGCGTAAAAATAAACAATTGAATGCAGCAAAATCATAAACTTATAACGCGAAGCGAGTATAAAACACGGACACACTATGAAGCTATAAGCACCCCTTATGAAAAATCAAGGAAAGAATCCTCTCAACCTGTAAATTAGCTAACTAAATGGGAGCGATAAATGCATCTACTCCCATTTTGAAAATCGCTTTCTTATTGATGCACTTTTTTCTTTCCAGTACAAGTCTTAGCGCATGAAGCTTTTTTAACCGCTTTGGCTTCCGTTGCTACTACTTCGCCATTTACTTTTTCTACGCTTGCAGCGGCTACTTTGGTAGATTTGGCAGCACATTTTGCTTTACACTTTTCCGCCTCTTCTTTAGTACATAGACCGGCTTTGACCATAGCATCACATTTAGCCGGATCACACTTCGTAATATCACATGTTTTGGTTTCGCTTTTGTCAACGACGTTTGTTGCGGTTTGTGCATTAATTGAAACTGCAACGAACAACATCAATGTCATGGAAACAAAAATTTTAATAACATTTTTCATTTTCTTGTTTTTTTGATTTACTCAGTTCTGCTGAGATACCAGTTGTAATATATGATTATCAATTACTATTCAAAAGTACTTTGAAGAGGGATGCATCCATGTTTTTCAACTGTTAGTCACTTGTTAAGCAGCTGTTAAAAATTGAATACATATGGACCTTAATACGTTATATTGCAGTATTCATTCCAGCAATTGATCGCTAAAAGAAGAAATTTTAGCCGATTTGAACATGGGTACAAACTGCATTAAGACGTAACAATTGAACACAAAAATTCCATATTTCATCATTGCATCTACTATTGGCCTACTGCTTCTCATTGTCATGCAGGTAAAGTGGATGCAAAAATCCGTAGAATTAGTCGAAGAGCAATTTGATCAAAAAGTGAGTATGGCATTATGCATGGCTGTTGACCAAATCTCGGAGACTGAAGAAAAAACCAATTTGAAAGTGAGCTGCAGCGTACCGGGGGCTTTGGGTCAGCAATGCTGTTCCAATAACTTATCGCTGTTTATGACCAACAGCAATGTAAAACAGGTTGTAGATGAAGCATTGGCCTTTTACGATGTCAATATCCCCTTTGAGATGGAAGTTTCTGAATACAATGACTTGCTCTTTCCACCTGAGAAAAAAAAGCCTTCGTATTCCTGTTCGTTAAATCCATTGATAGAAAATGAAACACATAAACTGGATGTCAGTTTCCCAGGCAAAAGAGCCTATGTTTTCGACCAAATGTGGTTGATGTTTTTTGCTTCGATTATCATCTTATTATTCATAATTGGGATATTCATTTACGCCAATTATTCATTGATAAAACAGGTAAGAATCAGCGAGCGCAACAAAGAGTTTTTCAATCATATGGCACATGAATTCAAAACTCCATTGACAAATATTGGTTTGGCTTCCAGTCTTTTAAGTAAAAAAACAAACGACAATTTGGTAAGCATCATTGCCAATGAAAACAAACAATTAAGTGAACAGGTTGATAGAGTTTTATCAATGGCATCGATAGAATGTGGACAATACAAAATCAAAAAAGAGAAGATCCAATTGGGTGAATTATTAGCAGGCATAAAAGATCAAATGAAGTTTCAACTTCAGGATAAAAATGTCACATTGATCATTCGAGACGAATCTGAAAATGCTCTTGTATTTGCCGACAAGTTTCATCTATCCAACGCTATTCGGAACATAATCGACAATGCCATAAAGTATTCTGAAGAAAATCCTATTATTAATATCTCTCTATTAAAAGAAGAACAAAACGTAAAGATTCAAATACAAGACAACGGAATAGGCATATCAAATGCAAATCAAAAAATGTTGTTTGAAAAATTTTTCAGAATCAAGGAAAACATGAATTTCTCGACAAAAGGGTTTGGTTTAGGCCTGTCTTATGTCAAAAAAATTATGGATTTACATAAAGGTACCATTACTGTGTTCAGTGAACTTCAAAAGGGCAGTAGATTTGATCTAACAATCCCACAACTTTCTTAGCTATGGAGAAGGGCAATATACTGATCGTCGAAGATGATTTGAATCTTGGTTTTTTGTTGATGGAACATTTGCAAAATGAAGGGTATAGAATACGATTGGGCAAGGATGGCTTGTCTGGTCTTGAATTATTGCAAAAAGAGCATTTCGATCTTTGTATTTTTGACATCATGATGCCTAAGTTGAGCGGATTTGATCTGGCCAGGCATTTAAAAAACCTTCATCCCAACACACCATTTTTATTTATTACTGCGCGAGTATTACGAGAGGATAAACTTCGAGGATACAATCTCGGTGCAGAAGACTATATTATCAAGCCTTTTGACGAACAGGAATTACTCTGTAAAATGAATGTGATCCTGAGAAGAAGTGCCACTCTCAACAAACAAAAAGAACCCAGCAGCTTTTCCATTGGAAAATATGTATTCGACTATGAAAGAATGGAATTGTCTTATGATTCGGATGTAATCAGAATAACCGAAAAGGAGAGCAAAGTGCTCAAACAACTCTGTCTTCATAAAAACCGAATCCTGAGACGAGACGATGCCGTGGAATTAATCTACGGCAAAAAAGACTATTTTCATGGCCGAAGTTTTGACGTCTTCATTTCAAAACTCAGAAAGCTCCTAAATCGAGATCCCAGTGTAAGTATTGATAATGTATTCAAAGTAGGTTTTATTTTAAATGTTGCCGAAGAAAAAGCGAATTCAATGACTTGATTCTTACAACATTATTATACTCGTTTCTATTTTTTACCAACCTTATCTTTCTTAATCTATGATCCAATTCCAATGAATTATTCATTGGCAGGTATCCATAAATGTCCAAAGGGGAAGCTTAACGCCTCCCCTAGCGGAAATTGTAACTAATAATGTACAACCAATACATATATAGTCACTACTATAACCCGTGATTATCGGTTTTGTGACATCTAATTTTGTATTTTTTTCT
>JBCCVV010000125.1:0-18986 GCA_039194925.1 Bacteroidota bacterium | reverse complement strand
CTAAATAATTAGTTTTACAACTAAAATGTTAGTATTTCTACTAAAATATTAGTTGGTTTTATGAAGGTGTAGTTTGTAATTGTCTTATTATCAGGGTATTATATTCTTTTGTGTTCTTCGAAATTATAGTTTTATTTTATATCTACTCAAATAATAAATTTATCGTAATCACTCAGGTTACTGAATAACTTGCAGCCTCGATGGTGATTTGTCATCATTTTTAACCAAAAATGCCATCAAAATTAAGTTGCGAATCAATTTCTAGCCTTGAATTGCAATCTAAGGCTAGAATGTTCAATTCTTTCAGACGTATTTACGTAAAATATTAAACCACCTGAGTAGATGCAATTCAGCTAATAGTTCAAAATTAATTTTCAGCTGTGGATTGCTATCTAGGGTTGGTAAAACTGAAGTTTTACAGATTTTTCTGCTTATAATCTGGATTGCATGATCAATTGCCTCATTGTTTATGAATACTATGACTCACAGTACTTTTAAAGAAGGGAAGATTAAAATGTATGTTTTATTCTGAAGTTGAATATAGAATTTGAGAGTTCTGCCTCTTCATCTTTGTTGAAAAATAAGTTATACCCTACAGAAAGGTGCAAAAAAGAGTACCCAATCCCTAATTCTGGTCTGTAATACCAATAGTTTTTTTCTGAGGTGTCAATCAACCCAAATTGAATCAGGTCAATATACAAAGGTGCTTCTATTCGGAGCAGACTAAAATTGAGATCACTCAGATCCTGTGATTGTACATTTTGCACATAGCCAAAGATCAGTGCTGAGAAGGATGTGCTGTACCTATCTTTGTGAATAACAGAACCATCACTGTCTTTGATACTGTAGGAAGGAAAATATGCGCTCAACAGTGAAAGCTCGGCACCCAGCCAGGATTCGCCATCGTACTTATATTTGGCCGAGATGCCTATGCCTGATTTCATTTCCTTATAGCCATGAGATTTTAATAATTGTACGTCTGAATTCTCATCTGTGTAAAACTTCTCAAAATCTTCCATCATGAAATGTCTTCTCCAGGTATGTTTTATACGCTCATACTCATTTTCACTCCAATCAATTGCGTTTGTCAGATCTTTATAGATTGCCGGTAAGAGTTGTGTTTGATTACCTGTCTTTTCTTTGCGTCTTTTTTTGGTTAAACCGAGGTTGACATAAGCACGCATTGATAATAACTCCGCTTTTTCATGCTGCGAAATATCGTCTTTTTCGAGAAGTTGATTGATAGAATCCATGCTTTGGGATTCTCTTGTCACATTGTAAATAGAGCAGTAATCCAAAGCACTTTGTTGTGCTGATATCGTTGTTGTAAAAAGTAGAAAATGCAGTAAAAGCGATTTGATTTTCATGATACGGATTTTGTCGAAGTCAATTGTACTCTTCAAAGCGAAAGTTAGTAAAATATATTAGAGCATTAAAAAAGCCAAAGGAGACTTAGATATTTAAAACTCTTAGGTAAGTATGATTTTCCTGTAAAAAGATCTTTCCAAATGTCACAAAACGATGCCTTTTTCAATTATAGGGATGATCTTAACTACTTTACTATGCGGGAGGTGGTCACAAAATGTGACCACCTCATCTAATTTTTATAGTATGGACATACTAATTAAGCGATATTAAAATGAATAAATTTGCAAACCTATTTATTCTGGTATTGGGTGTAATTATACTCTTTGTAATCTATTGGGCCTTTGCACAAATCGATCCTTTAGTCAGCTATGATTATGCTTTTATTTGTAAGGATGAAATTGAATATGAAATGTTGATTATGAAGATTTCTAAACTAGAAGGAATGGTTGTAGTGATGCAAAGGACAATTCCTGTGTATGGAGGGCTAATAGTAGCGATCATATTATTTTTAACGTGGAAACAACAGGACATTGCGAAATCTACTGCTTTAATAGAAATTAATGATAACTTTAAAGTGTATAAAGAAAGAATTAAGGAGTTGGAGAGTCAAGCACAAAATTTTGTAGATGAAATTAAAGCCAAACATAATGCGTTATTGGGAATAGAAGATTTAAAAATCACTGATATTCTTGAACACTATTCAAAAAAGAAAAAGGATGGACATTAATGCAAAACAAGAAATTTTGGCGGAGTATATGAACGATGTTAGCACTGTGTTTGAAAGAATAGTATCTAATCAAGCTCATAAATCTGATTACAAACTTTTGGAAGAATATTATCGTTTGGCAGGTATTTCCCAACAGTATATTGACAATTTATATAGTAGTTGCGGATTTGATAATAGCTTAGATTTTTTTCAGCAAAGACTAAAACCGAGTAATAAACAAACTGGAAATGTTCGTCAAGCTATATCAAAACTTAAAGGTACAACAGAAGCTATACTGGAAGCAATTCAGTACAAATTAGTCAGATTGAATAATTTCAGTTAAAATCTAAGTAACTGCGCAGGTTATGGATTAACAAAATTGGTGTTCGTACTTTTGACATCATTTTTGGTCAAAAATGCAGTCAAAATTAAGTTCTTAGATAATTCTTTGCTCTGGATTGCAATTCAAGGTTAAGATATCCAAGTCTTATAGACTTGGATGAGTAAAATCAAAGACTCCCAAGTAGTTATAAATCTATTAGTTTTTAACAAACTTTGCGAAACGAAAGACTTACTCCTCCTTTACAAATAATTCCGCACCTTCTTCTATTAGTAATTCCCCTCCGGTTTCGACTTTAAGAGAATGACAATTATACGATCCAGGATTCGCTATGGTCACAAAATTACCCGCCGGAATGAGTACATTGTCGCATTCAATCGGCGTAAAAAGTCGGCTCCAGTTTTCATCTACATTCCAGAGGCCATTTGCAGGACCTATCCATGTGTTATACCCAGGATTGATACAATTGATATTATTATAGTTGCAATCTTCCAGCCAGCCTCGTCCATCCAGATTCCACTCCGGATCAATCGGAATACACAGGTGACCCAACGCATTGATCGAAGCATCTACCACCCTTGGAACATTCGAATAATCGTATATCCAGATGGAATCTGCTGAATACCAAATCGCATCAGAGATAATTCCATGATTGGCATTGGTCGTCTGATCATCTACCTGAGTGCCTTGTGCTTCATTCATCTTCCAATAACCGATAAGGTTTGAGTAGCTCGGATGGCTACTTGTTACCGCATCACAAGCGTAGTCGATAATTTCCTGATCAGAAAGAACCTTGTCCCAAAGACGTACTTCGGCGATGGACCCATTGTAATCATACGCCACATTGATATCTGTACCGAACATCAAATCTGCACCATTTGTGATATCACCAATGCTGGCTATGCTGCTCTCGCTTAAAAACATTCCGTTTTCATACATACGCATTTGCCCATCTCGATCGAAACTCACACTTAAGGTGTGCCACTCTCCATCGGCGATACTTCCCCCTGTATTGATATCCACGCGATTGGCCCCATCTCCAATATTGACCTTCCATTCTGGCCCTGATGCAAACTTGAAAGAAAAAACGAAGCCTTTGTTTAAGCCTGAATCCCAGTCTTTGTTTCCTACAATGGCTACATCGGCCGCAATATTGGTTTTTATGCGGCATTCTACCGTAAAGTCCTGATTGGACCCAAAATCAAAAAGTGGTACATGAGGGATACGCACATAATCATTATTACCATCGAACTTCAACTCGCTGGTATCTCCCAAACAATTGAAAGCTTCATCAATGGTATACACACTGTCTTTTGTAATTGTCTGCAAAGGAATCGAATTTCCACTGATGAAAAAGGGCACATTTTCTTCTTCCATGGTATTCCCGCCGTGACTAAAATTAATGCCACCATGATCGGAGGTAAGAATAACAATCCAATCTTCCTGATCGTAATTTGGTCTTGATTCCAGGGCTTTAATTACGGTCCCAACGTAGGAGTCTATTTCTTCTATTTTGGCTACGTAAACCGGAACATCAGGGGCAAAACCATTTCCATGACCCACTCCATCGATCTCATCAAAATGCAAAAACATAGCATGGGGGTCATTATTATCCAAATGAAACGCTGCTTCGAGGGCTACACTTAAGTCTGAATTGGCATTGGTAACCACATCGGCATCATCCACTACAATTGAATTGTTGATAGGACTCCAATGACATATGGAAACCGTGTTCAAAGAAGAATCAAATGCCTCGATTCTTTGAAAAAAAGAAGGATACTGCGCGTAGTTGTTTCCTGAAAAATTATTTCCGGTGACCAAATGCTTGTCGGACCATACCCCACAAAGAATGGCCGACCACCCCGGACCGCTTATCGTGATATCGTCGTTCAATGCATCAGGACTATATATGCCATTTGCTTTCAATCCATCGAGGTAAGGCGTATTTGCGATTTCTGCCACATCGGCCCTGCAACCATCAATACCAATAATTAAGACACGTTGACCGACTATTGAAAATGAACATAAAAGGGAGAAGGAAATGGAAAAGAATACTTTCATATCGATTGTGATCACAGTAAGGTAAATTCCTGACAAGGATGAAGTAAATATAGGGTTTTGAAAATAAGTAATGAGCCGAATTGCGTTAAACTCTTAATTTTTACTCATATTTGGCGAACACTACAAAAAGGAACATTTTCATGAGCAAACAGATAATTAACACCCCTTTAGCACCATCACCTGTAGGACCTTACAACCAATCTGTAAAATCTGGGAATACACTATATCTATCCGGTCAAATTGCGATAGATCAGTCAACCGGAGCATTGGTTTTGGATACCATCGAAAAAGAAACACACCAGGTAATGAAAAATTTGGGGCATGTACTCAATGCGGCAGGTATGACCTACGAGAACATCGTTAAATGCTCAGTTTTTGTTTCGGATATGAATATGTACAGTAGAATAAATGCTGTCTATGCTACTTATTTTGACGAAGCTACAGCACCCGCTCGTGAATTGGTGGAAGTAGCCAATTTGCCAAAGTTTGTAAATGTTGAAATTAGCTGCATTGCCATAGATTAATGGCTCCAAAAATGAAATTTTCACTTTCATTCATATTGATATTGTCTATCAACACATTGGTGTATGGCCAAAAGATTATAGAAGATATTGGACATTATACGCAACTAGGACTTCCACTTTCGGCCATTGGGATTTCAATAGTCAAAGGAGATACAGACGGTTTGGTTCAATTGGTCAAGTCTTTTGCCGTACAGACTTCTACGACCGTAATTTTAAAACGAGCAATCAATCGTACCCGACCCAGTGGTGGAAGATATAGCTTTCCATCCGGGCATACTTCGGTATCTTTTATGAGTTCTACTTATATTTGGAAGAGATATGGATGGGAGTTCGGTTTACCTTCAACCGCTATGGCTGCTTTTGTAGGCTTTTCAAGATTTGGTATTGACGAGCCTGTGCATTATTTTTCGGATGTAGTTGTGGGATGTGCCATAGGTGTTGGAAGCAGTTGGTTATTTACAAAACGTCGTGATAGCAAGGTGAAATTGGATGTGACAGGAGATATGTCATTTCTGGGAGTCAATTTGAAAATAAATTTGAATTAAAGGATGAATCAATTATCAAAACAAATTTCTAATTATTGGATAATTATACTTTTCGTGGGATGTTTCCAGTTGAATACTTCCGCGCAATTATCTACACAAGTAGGTATTGGTGCGGTTTTTATTCATGGGGATATTGATCATGTATTTGATCCTTTAAATTCCTTTCATTTGGGTATTGCCAAAAGTATTCGCGATAAGTGGAATATTGAATTGAAATTGGGCGTGGGAAAGGCAATTGGCCTATCTGGAATCTCTGCTGTATCAGCTGACAACGGAGGAATTTTAGTTGAGGATATTTACAATGGAGTAGGCAACAATCCGTGGTATCCAAATTATTTATCTACATACTCTTACGTGGATCTAGGTGTAAACTATATTATTGAGACGGGGATTGACCGATTACGACTTATCGCAGGTGCAGGAATAGGGATTTCAAATTCAAGCACCGGGGTAAATTTATTTCATAGAGGAGATACCGTACGCTACGATATACAACTACCAATGGATACAGATACCAAAACAGCCAAGGAGGTAATCAATAGAACATACGATAATACCTATGAGACATCTTTTGATCAAGGTAGTCTCACACCCCATATGTCTTTACAATTTGGTATTCAATTTAGAATTACACGAGGAATATATTTTAGTGTCGATGCCAGATATCATATTACCAATTCTGATTACCTGGATCCTATGCAGTATGTAAGCCCTTCGGAAGAGTCAGGGAATAATGATTCTGTAGGGATGTTGTCCATAGGATTTATGGGCTATCTCCTGCCAGACGAACGAGAAAAGCGCAGCCCTGTTAGTAATTAATGTAATATTTACCTTCAGTGGATATACCAAGGCTGCAACCACTTTATTCAATAATAATTTTTTGAACACCCAAAATATTACCGTCTCCATCTTTAAGATGTACAAGATATAAACCCGTATCTAAATCAACATCAATAACATCATTGGATCGAACGCTTGAAATCCTTTTTTCCAAAGCCCCATGAATAGAGTAGAAATCGGCAGTAAATATTCCTTCTATTGTTGATGTAGAAATTCGAAAACTACCATGATTAGGGTTCGGAGCTACTGTAAAGGATACTTGACGTTGATCCAAGGTAGAGGTCGTAGGATTTGCTACAAGGAGGAGATAAATTACAAAATTTGTTGCAGCAGGTTCTACACATTCTGTATGATTAAAATTGGGGTTCAAATCAAATGCAGTTACCAGTGGAGCGCCATTTTCAATCATTTTGTCTCTGGCAATAATACTATTCTCAAACGTGACCTGATCATCCGCCATACAATATAAAAGTCGAGTATCCGCCTGAGGTGCCCAATCGTATACGTCATTGTCTCTTAAGGCAATATTCACGGGATGATTGTCATCGGTAAGGATGGCTTCTACAATATCATCAAAAATCATTTTTTTAGGAAAAGCGCCTCCTTCCAAAACGATCAAAGAGTCGATCAACTCTTGATTAACATCAAAAAGATCCGCTTCCTCATTCTGAAACTTAAGGATAATATCGGCATAGGGTTGTTTGAAAAATTGCGTGATATCATTATTGGGATAGATCGTGCCGTAGACTTCCTGATAACTTATGGCCGTGGATGCCAAATAGGCCACATATCCATATTCTTCTTCACTAACCAGTAAATCCTTCATGCCCGAGGAGATGCTGTAAGGACCTGACATGGGGAAAGATCCGGTTACCACAGTGGATGTTTCTTGCTCAATATAGCGATGCAGGGCCATAGCAGAATGTCCGCCCTGAGAGTATCCGGTAATGAAAAGCTGGTCGTTCAAAGGTATGTCCATTTCATCGGCCAAATATGATTCAGCGGCTACCATTAAATCGTAGCTTGCGGAAGCTTCGGAATCCGCATGTACATAAGGATGGATGCCTTCATTATCGCCCAACCCCAGATAATCTGGGGCCACACAGACTGTTCCCATCGAGGAATAAATGGCAGGCAGCAGATGTTCATCACTCAAATAACTTGGGACAGCGAATCTTGACCCTACGGTACCATGACCATAACTCACCATGGGCAAATAAAAGCCTTCAAGCTGAGGTATGCAAAGCAACCCACTCGCCGTGTCCAAAGCCCCTTCCAGATTTGTCGTCGTATAATTGACTCGATACAAATCAACACCATATTGAGAAAAGGTGATCTCCAATTCATTCACAAAATAACTCAAATCGTACGATGTGAGAAAGGTAGAGGATACTACTTGTTGGGACCAAAGGTGACTGTTTGTTATGAAAAGGGTGAAAACGATGAGTATAGATTTTTTCATATGATGACGATGAAATTAAGAAATGGAAAATTAAAACATCAAGTATAAGCTATTGTAAAAAGAATGCATAACTTTTACCGATACTAAATATGTAAATCGTATTAATTCCATTGCCAATCTATATGACATATCTCAAAAATACCGATTTCTTCTCATCAAAACCTTCAATAAAAACGGGACCAATGTCTCTTAAGGTTGAATTAATACATTCCAGGTATTAAAGCTTACGTTGTTAACTTTTAACCGAAATGTGCTCAGAGTGTTTACATTTTTGGTCAATAAAGTTACTCTGTTACATACCAACCATTAAAAACTCTGATGTGGCCATCCATAGAACCTTGCGGGCCCAATACAAAGTCCTAGACCAGGGTGAGAGATTGCACCATGCCTGTGGAAAAAAATAAAATGGAAAAGCAAATGTTAACGACGGGTTTATTCATAATGCAGTGGGTGAGTAGATCTATAACGTTTCTAAATATGGTGAGAATTGAGAGAAATCATGAATCCTTGCAAAAGAAATAGGTGTAATGATTCGTTAATGATTGATTCTTGGCGGCAAATCCTTAATGGAATTGTCTATATTAAAGACTGATCATCATGACGTCGAGAAACTTTACTTCCAAAAGAAAACCAAATTATGCCTGTATTCGCTCACTTCAAAAATTGGAAATATAAACTACTCTTTTTAGGACCACTGTGTATTTTAATTTTTGTTCTATTGAATTTCCTGTGGAGTGCGCAATCCAATGATTTCGAGTTGAATACGTTAAAGAATTATGCGCTAGACCATCCTTTTTCCGCGGATCGCACCAATCTTTTGCCTCAGGTGAAAATAACAGACAAATCGATTCCTTCCCGTTTAACAAAATACGATATCTGGGCATTGGTAGATTCTCTGATGTTGAAGCGAAATTATCAGTTTGTAAAAGATACGTTTCTTACCATTGGTGAGTTTTCCATCCCCATTTCTTCGTATGACCCAAAAGCCAAAATAGGTTACGTTTGGATGGATTACAATCGGTTTGGAAAAGGTATTGAAGAAGATCGATTGATTCCTATTAAATCTCAACAACAATGTGAAAACGACTTTCTGAAGTTATTGGATGATGGTATGGAATTGCTTTTGGATGATGAAGAAAGGTTTTTGCAAGATGTATTTGGAATTGAAGACGAAGAGGATGAAGTTACCGAAGATAGCATAGAAGTCAGGGTGTCTGGACAACGTGTGGAACAATTTATTTTTGGTGATGCAAAAGAAATGACACCTGCGAATATTAAAATTCCAAGATCTTTTGTCGCCCCCCGTTCAATTTTAAACTCCTGGAAATTTTTTGGCAATACATTAAATCCAGAAGATGTGTATGTTCAGGCTATTGGAGAAGAGGCGGCCTATCAATTGGAATCAATGAAGTCATTTCAAAGCAAAAAAGAGTACATGGAAACGTTGCTCATTGAATTTCGTAAGAATTTGGAAGTCAAATCCCTGGCTTCGATTAAACAGAAATCGATCCTGGATAATTGGAAACTTTCTGCTGCCGAAATGATAAAGGAGCCCCTGAGGTTTTTGGGTTTTGTATCTCGAATTGATCAATTGGGGATTATCATCCGTGATCCTGCATTGTATTATGCCATGGAAAGTCAGGTGTTTCAACTGGAAGTGTGTGATGACCGTAAGGAATGGTGGAAGCATAGCATGGCCATTCTTGACCTGTTTAATGTGAATCGCAACCCCAGCCTTAAATACGAACTGGAATACCAACAATTGCTCGGTACTATTTTATCTTCTTCGCAATATACGATGTGGGAAAAGCGATATGCTGAAATAAAAGCCTTGGATAATGTGCGCAGTATATCATTAAGGGAACTGGAAGCCCTGGATGATCTGGCGTTTGAGAAAGGAATCTTCATCGCGCCCGTTTCTATCCTGGATAATCGGATGATCTATGATATGGATGAAGAGGGCTATCAAAACCAAATGGATTCGCTGCGCAGGCAGATTAAAGTTTCCAAAAGCAAAGAAGAGCGTAAAAAGTTATTAGAACGGCTAAAAGAGAAAAATCTGTATCGAACCAAATTTTATAACAAAGCTAGAAACGAAGCGAAACAGAAATCGCTACAAGTAATCCAACAGGATTTTGATGTGTTTTTGGATTGGGCAGAGGAAGAAGTGCGAAAGAGAAGAACGAGAGTCTAACGTCTATTCGGGTGTTTTGAAAATCTATTTTCTGTGTGATGCGGAGTAATCATAAATAAGTGGAATCACGATGTGCGTTCGATAAAATGGATTTTCTCATCTTTGCGGAATGAGTTATACAATAGGGGATACCATAATTGCATTGTCCACGCCGCCGGGTCAGGGGGCAATAGGAGTCATTCGACTTTCAGGACCAGATGCCATTCAAGTAGTTGATGAGGTTTTTCATGGGCGAAATTTGACGAAGGTAGAGGGGAATACGGTGCATTTTGGAAAGATCATAGACGATCAGGATAAGATGATTGATGAGTGCCTTGCGACCGTTTTTCGAGCACCTCGATCCTATACCAAGGAAGATGTGATCGAAATCTCGTGTCACGGTTCGAGTTATATTATCGAACAGATCATTCAGTTGTTTCTACGAAAAGGAGTACGACATGCAGAACGGGGTGAATTCACACTTCGGGCTTTTATGAATGGGCAATTGGACCTCTCTCAGGCTGAGGCCGTAGCCGACTTGATCGCTTCAAACAATGAAGGCAGTCACGAATTGGCAATGAAACAGATGCGGGGTGGTTTTTCGGATGAAATCTCGGCATTGCGGCAGGAATTGATCGATTTTGCGGCCTTGATAGAACTGGAATTGGATTTTGGTGAAGAAGATGTTGAGTTTGCAGATCGGGGGAAGCTGGAAAAGCTGGTCGAAAAGATTCAGCGGGTGATCAAGCGATTAATTGACTCTTTTCACCTGGGGAATGTCATCAAGAATGGTGTCGCTACGGTGATTGCAGGAAGGCCAAATGCGGGAAAATCTACGTTATTGAATGCCATGCTCAATGAAGAACGTGCCATCGTAAGTGACATTGCCGGAACCACGCGCGATACTATAGAAGAAAGTTTGAACATCCAAGGCATCCAGTTCCGATTGATCGATACCGCGGGTATCCGAAAAGCTCAGGATCAGATCGAGAAGATAGGAGTGGATAAGACACTGGAAAAGATAGCACAATCTACTGTAGTCGTCTATGTCTTTGATGTATGGGAAAGCAAGCCCGAAGATTTGTGGCAGGATGTGGAACGGTTTTTAGAAGGGAGCAAGGTCCTCACCAAAGGCAGCAAACAACTTTTCGTGGCCAATAAGATGGATCTCAATCCATACACCAAACCAGAATCATATTTCAAAGAAGGTCTTATCTCAGCCGATAACCTCATCACTGCTTCCGCCCTCAATAAGATGAACATTGAAAGCCTGAAAGATCTACTCTACAAAACGGTGATCGACAACCCGGAATTGATGGATCAGACGATTGTGAGCAATTCGAGGCATTATGATGCATTGCACAAGGCATTCGAAGCCTTGGATGCTGTGTTGAATGGATTAAAGACGGGCATCACCGGAGATTTTGTGGCGATGGATATTCGGCAGTCGTTGCATTATTTGGGTGAGATTACAGGGGAGATTCATACGGATGATTTGTTGGATTCGATTTTTTCGCGGTTTTGTATTGGGAAGTAAGATGGTGAACGTCTGATAAGTCGAAAATAAACAATTACATCAATTAAGCCAGTAAATTAAGGATTTTAAGAGAATTACTTATTTGATATTTAGTTTTTATTTGGTTTATATCTGTCATTTATTTGTACCTCATTTGTATCGTTGGTAAAAATAATGTGATTATGTGGAAAGATTTTGAAACATAAAGAAACACATTGAAATATACGAAAACAGATATAAACATTCAGATAAATGTTATCGAATATTCGAATCAATAGAATTTGTCAATTTTGTAATGAGGAATTTATTGCAAAAACTGCAGTGACAAAATATTGTGGTGATCCGTGTGCTAAGAGTGGTTTTAAATTGCCTAAAGTGGAAAAGAAATCGAAATTTCAACATGTGGAAGATAGCAAAGTGAAAATAGGGTCCTACGCTCCTCAAGTATCCAATTATGTAGATGAAGACACAGGGGAGGTAATGTATTCTAATAAGTACCTTCCAAGCTCTCAGATTGAGTATATAGCGAAAGAAAGGATTGATAAATTTAAAACCCAAATTGAAGATTCTAATAATCCTAGCACTCAATTTGTTTATGAATGGATCAAAATTTCAAATTAAACTCAATACTGTAGTTAAAATATGATTTTGTTAGATTCAAATACAAGAATTCTTGTATATTGGAAATAAGGTGTGTAAGTAAAGAGCAATTACAGGGATAGTCGTTTGTATTCAGAAAATACTCGTTTTAATATGGATAGTTTGCATTTTAATCTGATTGTGTAAGTGGTTGGTAATCAAAACCAATCGAGTATGTGCATAACTCATATGTCTGGAAGTTATTTAGTGGGGTGATGATATACACTAGTTATCTTCCACCAAATAAATAAGTAAAGACGAAAACGAAAATATAATGAAATGAAAAATTCTAAAGCTGCCTTTGATAAAACGATAAAATTATTAAGTAATTTTCTTGCGCCAATAGGTATTATAGTTGCTATAAAGGATTTCGAAACAGCAGTAAACCATTTACTAGATAGTCCTAAGTTATTTGGAAGTTTAATAATTATTTTTTCAGGTATTTTCTCTTACAATTTAATTAAGAATCGGACTAGTGATAAAAAGTTAGAGACAAACTCGGAGAGTCGCAATGAATCAGTTAATGATATAAAGTCAATAAACTTTTCTTTTATTTTAGCAATTTCAGGATTAGCTCTGATTCTAAGCTTGTTATATGTAAGTATTTTTGTTGGAGTTCATTATCCTTTAATTGAAAGCAGCATAGATAAAGAATATGTGGAAAAAAAAGTTGATCAAATCAATAACTATATCACAAAAAATAACATCCAAGACCTACGAGCAACCTATGTAAAAAGTTGGACTAATGATTATTATGGAATTATTCTAAACGGTTTAACATTCTCAAAGGAAAAGGCGGAATTAGATTTTGAAAAAGCAAGAAAAGTTATTCCTCAATACTTGTATACTCGTAGAAAAAATCCGAAGGACAATTCGAGAACAGCACACATTTATTGGAGACCATTTAAGAAAACATGAATTGGAAGGCGTGAAGATAACAAAGTGCAAATCGTCAACTGCCTCCATCCGTCGGCAGCTGCGTTTGCACGTGGACGCTAGCATCAACAAGAATTAATGATAAAAACCTACGGCAAAATAGAATCATTAAAGAAAATCCGTACAACTTTAAGTAATCACGGATTAACTGAGTTTAACTCAATTGGAGAGATCAACTCATTTCTACAGAACTATAGTGCCGAGGTCAGGAGAATAAGAGAAGAAGCAGAACTGGACGTGAATCATGAACATGAGCAATTGGAAAAGGAAAAGGTTAAGTTGGTTCAAGCCTTAAACCATTTAGCGGAACAAATTACAACTGATATAAATAATGAGATAGCTAAACTACATCAACGCATTACTTCAAGAGAATGTAAAGAAAGCAAGTATTTATTTCACGGAATAGTGAATAAGTCCATTTTATCTGTTCTAAAATATCGTAAAGGAAGGATTGAAAAGTCTCGTCAAAAAAGGATCGAAAATGCAACTGCCAATCTGGTTGTTAAAACAGCGAATATTGAAACAGTTTTGAAACCTTATACTTCAAATAAAGTGGGAATTATTGAACAACGAGCTGCTCCAAAACTTTCGAAAATTGAATATGCCAAAGGTGTTATTGAAGATATTAATCCGTTAATTGCTGGAGCTATTGGAGAACATAAGGTTGAGAAAGAGCTAGAAAGGCTATCTATAAATGGAGTTTTAATTAATGACTTTTCAGTGAGTTTTAAGCCGCCAATTTACAATAGAAAGGAAAGAGATAGAATCTATAGCATACAAGTAGATCATCTTCTGATTACGGGAGCAGGGATCTTCGTATTAGAAACCAAGAACTGGAGTAAAAAGTCCATTGAGAGCCTGGATTTAAGATCACCTGTTGCTCAAGTAAAACGAACTAGCTATGCCTTGTTTGTATTAGTCAATAGTGCTAATGATAGATCATTGGGTTTGATGCATCATCATTGGGGGAAGAAACAAATTCCGATAAGAAGTTTAATTGTGATGATTAATCATAGACCCAATGAAACATTTAACTATGTAAAAGTAAAAGCCTTAAATGAGTTAAATGGATATATTGAACACTTCGAGCCAATTTTTAATGAAGAAGAAGTGGATAACATTGCTCATTACTTATTGAGTCATCAGCAAGATTACAAGAGTGGAAATATAATAAAAGGAACACCTAAGTCGAACAGTAATTCATTCTTTGTAAATGATGGGAAGAAGAGTATCAATGACATTTATAGAGATAGGTGGGAATAGATTATCAAAGATGAGCTAATCCGATAAAGTTGCGACTGCTAATCTAGGAGCCAGCTTCAATGGTGATACACATGAGTGGTCCTGTCAACTGCATCTGATCATTAAGTTTACAGTTGGATTTGTAGGGGTATGACTTGACTCCTAGTATATATATTCATTAATGGTGTAATATAAATCACTATGAACGAAGAACTAAGAAAAAAATTGATAAATCGAGCAAAAAAAAGACAAACGATAACCTACTCCGCAGCAGCTAAAATTATAGGAATCACCATGCCTAAATATGATCAATAATAGGATTATCATTATTTGAGAAAAATTTCATGCAAGGTCGATTATTTCTGTAATTTAAAGTACTATTTAGATGAAGTAACATTGGTGATTCTGAAAAAATAAGAAATATCAACTTCTAAAGATTTCCGTGATTTATGCAGTTATTTTTAACTTTGAAACATGAGTTACAGATCACCTCGCCAATCGCTAAGCAAAGCCTATCTTAAATCCCCAGTCTCAAGACCTGAGATAGAACAATTCAAAACTGCATTTGTCAAAATGCAAAATAAGATTGATACTGACAATACAGAGGAGCATCTTAAAAATAATATTCGGGATTTTCTATTGGATGCCTATTACAAAGGAGATTATGAAATCAATGTAAAAGATCGAACAGATTTAGTTATTCACAATGGTCCTAAATCTACTGACGCCGTAGGGGTGATTATCGAGGCAAAATCAGTAAAGAATACGGCAGAAATGATAAGTCGCTCAGAGTTAAATAAAAAGGCACTGAGAGAGCTTATTTTGTACTATTTAAGAGAAAGAGAGGATGAAAAAAACATAAACGTAAAACATCTTATAATTACCAATGCCGTAGAATGGTTTGTATTTGATGAAAATGACTTCGAAAAATTAATCTTTCGAAACGCAAAATTTCTAAAACAATACAAAGAATACAAATCAAGTGGAAAAGATACGAAACACTTTTACGATGCCATTGCTAAACCATTTATAGAGACTATCAAAGAGGATTTATCTTACGCTTACTTTGATGTGTCGAAATATCAAAAGGTAATAACCAATACAGATGAAAAGGATGATGTAAAACTGGTCGCTCTTTATAAATTGCTTTCACCGATCCATATCCTGAAAAAGCCATTTTCCAATGATAGTAATTCCCTTAATAAAGATTTCTACAATGAGTTGTTGCACATAATCGGATTGGAAGAAGTAAAGGAAAAAAACAAAAAGGTAATACAACGTAAACCGGAAGACAAAAGAGAGCCAGCATCATTAGTAGAGAATACCATCAATATTTTAAAATATGAAACCAATGTTGCAGAGTCCAAGAGATATGAAACAGCGTTAGAATTATGCATCACATGGATCAATAGAATTCTCTTTTTAAAATTGTTGGAATCTCAATTAATTAAATATCAAAAGGGAGATAAAAACTATGAATTTTTGAATTATGAAAAGGTGTCAGATTATGATACGTTGAATCGATTGTTTTTTCAAGTCTTAGCGATAAAACCAGAAGATAGAAGGCCAAAAATAAAGGATGAATATGTTAACGTGCCTTATCTCAACAGTTCTTTGTTTGAAGTCAATACATTAGAATCAAATACATTGAGAATATCAAGTTTAGAAGACAGCAATGTATTAAGCATATATTCCAAAACGGTATTGACAGCAGGAAAAGGCAAAAGAGCGTCTGGTACGATTAATACCCTTCAATATCTCTTTGAATTTTTGGCTGCATACAATTTCAGTTCTGAAGGAGGAGAGCAGATACAGGAAGAAAGTAAGTCGTTAATCAATGCTTCAGTGTTGGGTTTGATTTTCGAGAAGATCAATGGATATAAGGATGGATCATTCTTTACCCCTGGATTCATTACCATGTATATGTGTAAGGAGACCATAAGAAGAGCTGTGATCCAAAAGTTTAAGGATCATACCGATTTTGATTCTGAGGATTGGGATGAATTGAAAAATTTTATTGGTAGACCTTATAAGAAAGACGAACTCAAAAAATACAATGAACTTATAGATTCACTTAAGATTTGTGATCCTGCCGTTGGGTCTGGTCATTTCTTAGTTTCTGCCTTAAATGAAATTATAGCCATTAAGTCAGAGCTTGGAATATTGTGGGATGGAAATAGTTCGAAGCTCCCTGTATTGGCCAGTGTGGACAACGATGAACTGATTTTCGAAAATGACAATGAAGAGCATGATTTGTATGAGTACGATTATACATCTTCTTCAAGTAGGGCGATACAAAAAGCCATTTTTGAAGAAAAGCAAAAGTTAATTGAGAATTGTCTTTTTGGTGTAGACATCAATCCAAATTCTGTTAAAATATGTAGACTAAGACTTTGGATAGAACTACTTAAAAATGCCTATTACACTGAAGAGAGTAACTATACAGATTTAGAGACGCTGCCAAATATAGACATCAATATTAAGTGTGGTAATAGTCTGATTAGTCGTTTTGATTTGGATAGTGATTTGAAACCGGCTTTGAAAAAGAGTAAGTTTTCTTTAGATAGTTATAAGGCCGCAGTTGCGAGTTATAAAGTTGCTACAAATAAAGAAGCGAAGCAAGAGTTTAAAAGATTGATAGAGGGCATTAAAAATGATTTCAGGTCAGAAGTCAGAAGTAAAGAACTATTAGACCTTCAAAGGCTGGAAGGACAGTTTTATGAGCGATTTGGACAAGCTACATTGATTGATGTGGAATTGTCTAAGTCGGAAGCTAAAAAGAAGAAGAAAGAGCAAGAAAAGTTGATGGCTAAAATTGATAAGAAGAAGAAGGATATTGAAGAGGTTAGGAATAATAGAATTTATGAAAATGCTTTTGAGTGGCGGTTTGAGTTCCCAGAAGTATTAAATGATAATGGTGGATATGAAGGGTTTGATGCGGTAATTGGAAATCCACCTTATATACATTCTCGAGAAAATTTTAGCGAGGATGAAAAATCATACTTGTATAGAAGTTACAAGGCAATCGATTACCAAATAAATCTTTATGTACTTTTCATTGAAAAAAGTAGCGAAATATTAAAGAATGATGGCTTTTATGCAATGATAATTCCCAATTCACTACTAATGGTTTCATCCACAACTAAAATACGGGAGTTTTTATTAAATGAAGGTACTTTATGTCAAGTAGTAAGTCTTTTAGGAGAATCATTTGAGGGCGTGAATGTTGAAACTTCAATTATAATAGGACAAAAGGCAAATAAATTGGATTTTTTAGATGTATATATGAATGAAGGCACAAACATAAAATTTCACTATTCTAAAAATCTTGCCAGAATTCTATCTTCAGAAGATTTTTCTCTTAACATATATAGCGACGATGAAACAGATTTATTAATTGATAGATTAGCTTTTAATTCATATAAATTAGATGAAATTGTGTCAATTAAAGCCGGTCTTCAGGCCTATGAGGTTGGTAAAGGCAATCCACCGCAAACAAGGGATGATGTAACTAATCGAATATATGATAGAAAATATAAAGTAGATGAAAATACATATCCTTATTTAAATGGGAGAGATGTTCAGCGATACAAAATACTTCCTCATTCCGAATATCTTCTTTACGGTGATAACCTTGCTGCTCCTAGACAAATTTCAATATTCCAATCACCAAAAATTATTATTAGAGAAATCACTGGCACATATCCGCAATCCATAATAGCTGCTTATACAGAGGAATGTGTATTATTCAACAGAAGTAATATTGCCATCAATGGTAAAGGAAATAAATTTAATTTAAAGTGTATCCTTGGTTTATTAAACAGCAAATTAATGTCATTTTATTTTAAATTAAACACGGCAAAAGCCGTGCGCAAAATGTTTCCAAAAGTTATACTTAAAGACTTAAGAAACTTTCCAATAAAAGATATGAGTCAACATCAAATTGATGAAATAACATCTAAGGTTGATCAAATTATTGAACTTAAAAATGAAGAGCGTATCACGGACCAAATAGAGTTTGAAATTGATTTGATTACTTATAAAATTTATGGTTTAACATATCAAGAAGTTGTAATCATTGATCCAGATTTCAGGATGTCCGAAATACAATTTAAGAGCTTCAACATAAGTGATTAGAATAATGACCAATAATAATATTTACACCCTATTTGTACCTAAATTTTGTAATCAATTGAAAACCAATACCTATTACTTTTTACATTGAAAAAAAATACTCCCCATAAACAACAAACGTAAGAATTGCACAATTTTACGAATGCCGAATGATTGGATTGAATAGAAGAATGAAATTGAAAAGGCAGATATAGGCATAACAGAAATTGTACAGAGGAGTCTAGCTCATTTAGCAAGGAAAAATTATTAAAAACAACTAAGATTTATTTTTTAAAACGGCAGCATTTTGGTTATTGCTGAAACCACCTGAAGGTATTAATTCAAGAATGTCAAAATATTTTCACCAATGAGATTTTATATAATCATGAGAATGGTATGCATCGGTATAAGAATCAGGGAACACACCTTTCCACCTTTCATGGTTTTCAAAATAGGATCCATTATTTTTTGTCAATAATTCTTGTATCTCCGTCGCATATTCTACAGAACGTTGTATTATT
>JBCCVV010000124.1:0-18993 GCA_039194925.1 Bacteroidota bacterium | reverse complement strand
GGATGGTCCGGCAAAAATGTATAAATCGGCACCTTTAGCAGGAACCAGGATCTCCACTGCATCAGAATACGGTCTCGCCTCCCAGGTCTTATCGGTATTTCGATCTTTCAATTGTGGGGGTTCTTCGACAATTATATGGACGTTGGTTCCTCCCACACCTAAAGAACTTATTCCAGCTCTTCTAATATCAAAACGGTCAGGCCATTGTTGCTGATTTTGACTTACATAAAACGGTGTAGATTCAAGATTTAAAGCAGGGTTAGGTTTTGTAAAATGCAGACTAGGAACCAATTTTCCATTTTTCACACAAAGGATTGCTTTTATAAACGAAGCAATACCCGCCGCCGCATCCAGATGTCCAATATTGCTTTTTACAGATCCAATGGCACAATAATTAGTATCCTGTGTGTATTCACCATAAGCTTCTGAGATTGCTGCAACTTCGATAGGATCTCCAATCTTAGTCCCAGTGCCATGTGCTTCTACCATTCCAATCGTAGAAGGATCTATTTCTGAAACTGACAAAGCCTCTAAAATCACATCTCTTTGCTGATTAAGGCTTGGAGCAGTGTACGCTTGCTTATGACTCCCATCATTATTCGCCGCTGTACCCTTGATGATGCCATAGATGTAGTCTTTATCTTCGATTGCTTCACTCGCACGCTTGAGCACAACGACACCGACACCATCTCCTCCTACCGTACCGGATGCATTTTCATCGAATGGTCTGCACAATCCATCTTTCGAATAAATTGATTCCGCGACATGAATGTAACCAACAGGCCGAGTAGCATCAAAAGCAACACCTCCAGCAAGTGCCAAGGTGCACTCATAATTCAGCAGACTCTGGCAAGCAAGATGAATCGCCAGCAAAGAAGTCGAACAAGCTGTTTGAATGCTCATAGCTGGGCCTGTCAAATTCAATTTATAGGAAATCCAGGTCGCTAAGAAATCTTTATCGTTAAGAATTCGATAAAGCAATGGATCGAAATTTTCTGTAATGGATTTACTTTGTAAAATATCAACCAGGTAGGTATTAAAAGACATCCCACAAAAATTACCCACGGGATCATCCAGTTGTCCTTGTGCATAACCAGCATCTTCCAACGCATGCCAACTTGTCTCCAACAAGAGCCTGATCTGCGGGTCCATAATTGTCGCTTCTCGCTTTGATATTCCAAAAAACTCTGCATCAAAATAAGATCCGTCTTTAAGCTTTGAACTGGCATTGACAAATTTAGGGTGCTGAATAATTTCGACTCCAATCCCTGATGCCTCCAATTCTTCCTTGGAGCTTTGTCTAATGCTGTTGTATCCACTTATGAGATTTTCCCAATACTTTTTTAAGTCCGGTGCATCAGGAAATCTTCCCGACATCCCGATGACCGCTATATCGTGTTCATTAATTGTATCCATTCTTATTGTGCTATTGAAGGTTTGCTATTGTAGCTTTAAAAATCAGTGGCATTTAACCGCAAAACTCACGCCTGTCCACCGTACATAGGTTCTAAGGAAAACGTCAGATTTTAGCTTTCTTTAATTTAGATTTTCGTCTTAACTGTCCGCGCTCAAGTGCTTTTTTTGATGTATTATTTCTATCATCCGATTGGTTGACGAGTTTAGCCTGCTGGGTAATTGTTGCGTTTCGAAAAAGGTCTACCAGCGGAAACTCCACATTGAATGCAGATTGTAAACGTTCATGGATTTGAACGATTTCTAAAGAATTACCTCCTGCTTCAAATATGCTGATATCCCCCGGTATGTCTTTTCGGTTCAAAACCTCGCTCCAAATATTATAAATGCTTATTTCCGTCTTATTGGTAAGTTTTTTAACCGCCCGTGGTTTTGATTGAATTTTTGTCATCTCTCCTAATTTGACAAAATCAACTTTACCGTTTTCCATCAAAGGAATAGCGTCAACAAAATGGAAGTCTTTAGGGACCATATAGTCCGGTAATACCTCCTTCAAGTTTTCTCTAAGTTCACTTTCACTGGTCTGGGGGTTCAATTTTTCAAATGTTTTTTCATTTTCAACGGATTCGTAGTCAGCATTTGTGGCATACAACATATAAGTATTATGCTCACTTTGAGCCTCTGCATCCGCCAGTACAAAATCATCCACAGTAAATTGATAACCTCGTTCGTCCAGCATATTCTTGATTTTTTCAAGATTATCATTACCATCGATTTCTATAACCAATTGTCTAATTTTAGTCCAATCCGCATCCCGAATCCCCTCTAATGCCAGAAGCTCACTTTTTTCCACATCTAATTTGAGTAAGTCGATCGTCTCGATATCAAACAGCTCAATAAGATCAGAAACAGTAGTCAAGTGACAATGAACTTCCTCAGCAGCATAAAGAGTGTTTAAGTACGTTTGGTAACCTTCTGGAAAGTTTTCTTTTTCGAGCAATGCTGTATCGGCCCCATTTCCATTTTCTTTTTCGACTGAGCGTGCTTCTTTAATTACCGCTACATCATTTTGAACATATCCATCAACGGCACTTAATATGGTTTCACTATCTGCAAATCGACCCGACATACCGGCCATTTCCGGGTAGTAGAAAAAGGAGGTTTCCTCCACCTTATTGGAAATGCCTAAATTCAAGATTTTGCCACGAATACTGCGATGCTCAAAATTCTTTTTCAATGCCGCAAAAATTTGAGGGATGGGTTCCAATGCTATCACATAAGCACTGGGGTGTCTTTGATGAACATCAATACTAAATGTGCCTACATTAGCTCCTAGATCTATCACCAAACCATTTTCCGGTATGGATATTCCGTGTCTGAAATAAATTTCGTCTTTTATCACTTCCTGGTACAACATGGCCAACTGTCGATCCGTGTGATGGTAGATCAAAGAATTGTCACCAAAAGTAAATTCTTTGACTGATGCTTCTTCAAGTGTACCATTGATCTCTCCATAAAATACATCCTCTTTTACGACATAAGCTGAGAGCATGTCAACATTTCCTAAGGTACTTTTTATTACTCGGCAATCTTTGACCCCCTGATTATTCTGTATGGTACTTTCGATTTCGTCTATTTCTACTCGGTATCCATTTATTTTTACTTGTTTATCCTTTCGCCCTTGAAATTCAAACGTTCCGTCATCATTCAACTTCATAAGATCACCAGTGTCATAAATCCGCGCATGATCTTTTACTAAGTTCTTACTTTGCAGGAATTTTTCATTGGTCAATTCTGCATTATTAAAATAACCATTCCCAACACCATCTCCTCCAATGTGCAATTGGCCCACAATACCCGGAGGCAAGAGGTTTTTATACTCATCAACCAAAAGCAAGCTGGTATTCAAAATTGGGCCTCCAATACTGATATCATCTTTATTCACTTCTTGCCATGCCGACCAAACCGTTGTTTCTGTTGGTCCGTACATATTGTAAAACTTACATGTAGTAATGGTATCCAGATCTTTTAGAAGCTTCTTATTAAGAGGCTCTCCACCAATAAACCATTTTTGGACGGTTTCCAACATTTCAGGACTCTTTCTTTGGCTTACAATATCATACACCAATCTGGCTTGAGAAGGAGTCATTTGAACGTGACTGATATTATATGTTTCGATCAGGTCAGCTTCCGTTAGTTGTTGCGTTACATTGAGTCCGTTGACCAGGCTACTTTGTGCCTGATACAATTCATTTGCTTCAACGACTCTTTGCAAACTGGTCATTACATTCTCAGCTTCAACACCAAAATCCACCAGACAAGCTACCTCTGTTACTCCAATTCTATTCAAGTTAAAAAGCATAGGTTGACATGAAGCGGGAGAACCAATCAAGGTATTCTCCTTACTAAATTTAAGAAATGCCATTTCTATCAACTCATCCAATTGTGTATCCATATCAATGCCCAACTCATCTGCCATAGGCTTCATCAATCGGATGGAGGAACCCAAATATTCTTTAAATGGCTGCTCACTCACTTTTAGCGCTTGTTCTAATGTCTCGTCCAGATACGTATGCAGCATCAAGGTGACGCTTTTTTCATTCGGATCAAATCCATGCTCTTCCAGAGATTTATTATAAATACCAATATTTTCCTCAAGCGTATCTATAGATTGTCCCAGCATATGCGTCAAAAGATTGGCACCAATCTGACCCGCATATTTAAATGTCGCAGGGTTTCCTGCCGCGGTAATCCATAAAGGCAATTCTTTTTGAATGGGTTTAGGTCGTATATTGATAGCGAAGTCATTCCCCAATCCGTTTTTTCGGGTTATTGGTTCTCCGCTCCAAAGCTTCTTCAACTCCACTATACCTTCTCGCATCGTTTGATGCCTGTTTTTGAAATCAGAATTATTGATTACAAAATCATCGGGTTGCCAGCCGGAAGCAATACTCAGTCCTACTCTTCCATTGCTCAAGTTGTCGATTAATGACCACTCCTCTGCTACTCTTATTGGGTCGTGTAAGGGCAACACCACACTTCCAGATTGTATTCCAAGATTTTTTGTCAGTACTGCCAGCGCCGAACTTAGTACCGGCGGACTTGGGTAGGCACCTCCAAACTCTCCAAAATGCCTTTCCGGTGTCCATATCGATTTGAACCCATTCTCATCGGCATATTTGGCTACGTTGAGCAACAGATCATATTTTCGTTCTTTTGCCTTATCGGCTCCGAAAAACATGACGCTGAAATCCATTTTCCGTGCTTCGCCTAATATAGAATGGTCTAATAGTTTAAGCGGATTCGATTTTTGTAAAACAATAGTATGACCTCTCGAGATGGTCCAGATCAGTTCCAGTACTGAAATATCAAAATTGATACTTGTTTGTGCCAACCATCGCTGGACTTCATCAGAGCCAAAATCCTTATCAAAGGCATGCAACAGGTTATCAAGGTTGGTATGAGTGATCTCAATGCCTTTTGGCTTTCCTGTAGTCCCTGATGTGAATATTATGTATGCAATGTATTCAGCATTTCGCGCACGAAAATTGTCATCCAGAGCAAACGATTCCAATCGATAATCATCCAAACATATTATTTCTCCTTCCTTATTCAAGTCCAGTCGCAATGCTTTTAATGCATTGGTGCAAACAATAAATTGTGGCGATACTTGATCAACGATATGCTTAATTCTCTCAGCTGGATAAATAGGATCCAGTGGAATGTATATGGCTCCTATTTTTAAACATGCGAAAATAGTGGCCACCATATCAACTCCTCTCAACAAACAAATCCCAACTTTATCCTGCTTCTGAATACCTTTTTCAATCAAAAGATTACATATGGCATTTGCTCTGTTGTCAAACTCCTCAAATGTATACGATTGGCCGTCACAAATAACCGCTGTATTGGATGTATTCGTTTTCACATTATACTCAAGCAGGTCAATGACACTTTTCTTTTTTGATATGTCAATATTTTCGCCGATCAGCTTTGAGAGAATACTTTGTTTTTCTTCTGCGTCCAACAACTCAATTTTAAACACATCTTCATCTGGAAGCTCCAATAAATTATTGAGCAATGTGCCAAAATTTCTTGCCATTCGATCGATGGTCGATCGCTTGAACAGATCACTGTTGTATTCCCATGTTAAATGTAATCCCTCATCAGATTGCGCAATGTGCAAGCACAAATCATACTTAACCAGGTTGTCATGGTCGTTTTCTACCGGATCTAATGTAAGCCCGGAAAAAGAGATCGTTTCAATATCTTTTTCATACATGGAGATCAACACCTGAAACAATGGGTTGTGGCTTAAATTCCTCGGTACTTTTAATTCTTCAATTAATTTATCAAAAGGCAATTGCTGATACTGATAAGCATCCTGAAGTAATCCCTTACTCTGACGAATTAAATCTTTAAAACTGGGATTATTGGTCAGGTCACTTCTCAAGACCAAAAGGTTCATGAAAAAACCGACCATACCTGACAACTCTTCTCTTTCTCTGTTTGCAATGGGGCTCCCAATCACAATATCCTTCTCTCCGCTATAACGAGCAAGCAGACAATTGAACGCTGAATACATACCCATGAAGAGGGACGCCGATTGACTTTTGCAGAGTTCTTTTAAAGCATTTAATGTCTTTTGAGTAACAGTACTGTGCAGAATATCCCCTTTGAATGTCTGCATGTTTGGACGCGTGAAATCCAAAGGAAGATTATGAACTAAGGGCAGATCGGACAATTGATTTTTCCAATACGAAAGATAATGATCCAAACGTTCGCCGATCAGTTCTTTCCTCTGCCAACTGGCATAATCTCCATACTGAATTTGCAACTCAGGAAGTGGATCAGTTTTTTGCTGCAAACTAGCTTCATACAATGCTTTAAATTCCTCCAGCAAAATACCGATTGACCATTCATCGGCAATGATATGATGTAAAGCAATGATTAAAACATGTTCTTCATCATCCAACTTAAGAAGTCTCACCCTAATCAAAAGATCATTTTCCAGATCAAAAACCTTTGTACTTTCCGCTAATATTTTTTGACGAATATCATCTTCAATCTGTTTGTCCGAGCTATCTAGGATTTCAATTGGAACAGCAAATCTGTTTATGGAATTAACTTTCTGGATGGGGTTTCCGTCCGACTGGGTTAAAAAATTTGTCCGTAATATTTCATGCCTTTGTATGATCGTCAGAAAAGCTTCAATTAAAGCATCATAATTGAGGTTTCCTCTAATTCTAAATGACCATAGCAAATTATAATGCGCACTTCCGTTGTTGATCTTATCCAACAACCAAAGACTCTCTTGTCGATAGGAAAGAGGTAAATTTTCGGTTGAATTGGATTTTGGAATCACAGTCTTTTTCTTACTCTTTCTTCCTTGATCAATCAACGTAAGCAATTCACTTTTGTGCTCTTTTAAGAATTTTTTATCAGCATCTGTCAATATTTGCAAAGCTCCTTTTACCAGTAGCTTACCCTGATTGGAGTCAAACTCAATCCCTTTTTTGATTAAACTTATTAGATATTCTTTTGTGGTCATATCTCCCAGATATTAGATTCATAATCGGTTACTTCTTCGAGATCATCTGTCGTCGAAGTATTAATTCCTTTTTTCATTATAATGGTGTCATCAATCGCCTTAGCCAGCTCTTCAATGGTTTCTGCCCTCAATAGTGTATTCACATCAATATCAATATCAAATCGTTCATTGATATCATGAAGAATTTTAATTTGCTGAAGGGAGGTTCCACCCAATTCAAAGTAGCTATCCTTAATTCCAATTTGCTCTGTACTCAAATGCTGATTCCAAATCTCTACCAGTTGTTTTTCAGTATCCGTATTGGGCGCTTCATAAGTCGTAGACCGAATGCTAAACACCTCTTCTTTAGCCAATTGCTTTTTATCGACCTTCCCATTTGGCGTCATTGGTATTTCATCCATAATTGCATAATAACTCGGCAACATATAGGCAGGCAATTGTTTGGATAAGTTTTGATGCACTAGGTTTACATCCACACTTTTCCCCGTAATAAATGTGGTTATATGTTTTTCACCCTCCATCTCCTTTATCATGGCGACCGCATTCGAAATTTGAGGCATTTCAGACAACTTAAATTCTATTTCTCCCAACTCTATTCGGAAACCTCTCAGTTTTATTTGATGATCTTTACGTCCGACGTACATCAAAATTCCATCAGCGCTCCAGTAACCAAGATCGCCGGTCTTGTACATCAAAGTATTCTCAAAGTAAGGATGGACTATAAACCGTTCGCTGCTCAATTCCTTTCTGTTTAAATATCCTTTTGCAAGCCCCGCCCCTGAAATACATATCTCTCCAATATGTCCCGTAGCTTGTAAAGTCAATCCGTCGGAGAGTACACATACCTGCGTATTGGAAATTGGGACTCCAATAGGAATTGGATTTTGATGCTCTTCCTGAACGCGATAAATGGTACTATAGGTAGTATCTTCAGATGGACCGTACAGATTTCTAAATTCAACTTCTAGCCCTACAATAGTATTGCTCAAAGCGATTGGAATAGGCTCTCCAGCCAGGTTAATTGCCGTTACATTTTCAAAAGAAGCGTTATTTTTGACCAGTGCATCCATGACCGATGGCACAGTATTGATCATAATCTTTTGTTCTGTTGCCAGATACTCTTTCAAATACAATGCATTCGGCAACAGACGAATACGTTTGCCAACAGATAATGGGTAGAAAAATTCATAGATCGAAAGATCAAAACAATGAGAAGTTGCTGCCAGAATCACATTAAAATCAGTTTGAGCATATTCCTCCCTACTCCACTCTAATAAGGCCACAGCATTTGCATGTGTTAAAGGTACGCCTTTGGGTGTACCTGTTGATCCTGAAGTGTAAATAATATAAGCCGTTGTTTGAGCATCAATTGAAATTGGATTGTATCCTTCCAGTTCGACTTCTTCATTTAAATAATGATCAATTAATACCTGATCAATCGTCAGTTGACAATCACTGTCTTTTTCAATCCATTCGATTCTTTCTTTCGGGTAGTTAAGATCCAATGGCACATAAGCTGCTCCTGATTTTAGTACAGCAATAATGGAAATTAAAAGCCATTCGGAACGCTCTAATTTTATACTCACAAAAGCACCTGGAAGTATCTGCTGTTTTTGCATGAGATAGGCGGCAAGTTTATCAGTCCGACTATCCAATTCCTGGTAGCTCAATTGCCTGTCTTCATAAACCAGGGCTATCGCATCAGGCGTCTTTTGAGCTTGTTCCTTAAACAAATCAACTATGGTTATCGAAATCTCATGCTGATCTATAGGTGGATTATGAACATACAACAATCGGGTTGATTCTGGTTGAGAAACATACTCTACCTGTGCAATATTCTTATCCGACTGGGCGATACAATTTTGAATAAAATTTTCAAAATGTCCTATGATTTTCTTTGCAAAATCCGAGTTGTAAATATCTGTATTGTATTCCAACTCGAGATATAGATCCTCTTTTTCATAAAAGGAAAAACTCAAATCAAAATGACTTCTGTTGAGCTCGTATTTGTCATACTTAGAAATGGCAAGACTCTCCAGATTTTCTTCCTCAAAAAGTGTTTGTTGGTTATGCAAAACGACCAATACATCAAATAGAGGAGATCTTGATTTATCACCACCAGCTCCCAACTCTTCAACCAACAAATCAAATGGATAATCCTTGTGCAAATAACTTTCTAAAAGAACCTCTCTTTGCTTTTTGACTAAAGTTGCCAAATCATCAGTTGTCTCGAAGTTGGTTCTTATGGCAAGTGTGTTCAAGTACAATCCTATCTGATCGTGTAAATTCAAATGTTCCCTATTGGCGATAGGCGTTCCTAGAACGATATCAGTTTGTCCGGTATATCGATAAAACATTCCGTTCAATCCTGCCATAAGCCCCATGAAAAGGGAGGCATTATTCTCTTTACAGAGTTGCTTTATGGAATTACAAAAAGATGTAGAAAAATGATGTTGTATTTTGGCTCCATTGAACGTTTTTAGCTTAGGTCTTTTCAGCGGTGCTGGAAGATTTAGGACAGGAATTTCATTAGAAAATTGATTGTGCCAAAACTCTTTCGCTTTACTCATCTTCTCCTGTCTTGCTGCACTATTCAACCAATATGCATAATGCTTGTATTGAATAGCTAAACCCGGCAATTTGAAGTTTTCATCTATGAGTAATTGATTATAAGATTGAATGAGCTCTCTCTTAAATATTTCAATCGACCAGCCATCTATAATAACATGATGAATCACCAGAACCAATAAATGTTTGTTATCAGCTAATTTTAAAACACTAGCTCGCAGTAGTGGAGCTTGGCTTAGATCAAAAGGCGTCATTAGTTTTTGATCAAGAGCTGCATGAACGACATCGTCATCTTTCCCTAAATAATCCTCATACGCTACCTGAAAATCTATTGTGGCCTTATCATGAATAAATAGTTTTAGTTCACCTTTAGCATCTTCTTTTATCGCTGTCCTGAAGGACTCATGTTTTTCAATTAGTAAATCAAAAGTTTTTGACAAAATGTCTAGTCGCAATGCTCCCTCTAATACAAGTGTTTCAGAAATATTATACGCCAAATTCCCCCCATCATAATGACTCAACAGCCATAATCTTTTTTGAGACGACGTGACAGGATACCCTTCCTCTTCCAGTTTCAAAATTAAATCCTTATTTCCTAGAATGTCCTGTAATTCATCTTGTTGGCTTTTTCGGACATCGCTATTTACTTTTTGATGAACTTTGTCGTCCACCACCTTTGTCAGCGACTGCAATGTACTTGCTGTAAGCAATTGTTCTAATTCAACTTCAATTTCGAATGTTTCATTGATTTCACTTAAGATTTTAATTTGCTGAAGCGAATTTCCCCCTAATTCAAAAAAACCATCGTTGATCCCGATCTGATCAACTTCTAGATATTCACTCCATATAGCTGCCAATTGTTTTTCAGTAGCTGTAGTCGGAGCCTCATAAGCCGAAGTATTTAAGCTAAAAACAGGTACTTTCAACAATGACAATCGATCGACTTTCCCATTAGGTGTCTTAGGAAGTACATCCAAAACCGCATAGTAGGTAGGAAGCATATAAGGCGGTAATTTTTCAGAAATATATTGCTGTGCCCCATTGAGATCTATATCATCTCCGGTAACATAAGCTGTTATGTGTTTCTCATTATTTTCCTCTTTTATCACGACCACTGCATTCGATATCTGAGGGTACTCACACAGCTTAAATTCTATTTCTTCTAACTCAATTCTAAATCCTCTGAGCTTAACTTGATGATCTTTCCGACCTATAAACATCAAAATACCGTCATCTCCCCAATACCCAATATCTCCTGTTTTATACATAAGTGCATCCTCATAATAAGGATGAGAAATAAATTTATCCTGCGTAAGATCAAGCCTATTCAAATAGCCCATAGCCAAACCTGTTCCCGATAAACAAATTTCACCTGCATGTCCTATCCCCTGCAAAGTCAAGCCTTCGGAAAGCACACAAATTTGCGTATTGGTAATTGGAACACCGATTGGAATCGAATGATGATATTTTTGTTCAACCTTAAAGACTGTACTATACGTTGTATCTTCCGATGGTCCGTAAAGATTTCTGAATTCAACCCCATGTTGGACTATGGCATTGCTCAATGAAATCGGAACGGTCTCCCCACATAGATTCACGGCTACTACCTCACTGAAATCAGGCTTACTTTTTACCAAAGCATCCATGGCAGAGGGAACTGTATTGATCAATATCTTCTGCTCCCGGCTTAAATACTCTTTTAAATAAAGCGCATTGGGCAATAATCGTATTCTTTTTCCAACACTTAAAGGATAGAAAAATTCATAAATAGACAAATCAAAGCAGTGCGACGTAGAAGCTAACAAAACGTCAAAGTCTGTATCGGAAAACTCATCAATACTCCATTCCAATAAAGCTACGGCATTCGCATGTGTGACTACAACACCTTTAGGATTTCCAGTTGAGCCTGAAGTGTAAAAAATATAAGCCGGTTTGCCAGCATCAATATCGACGGGACTCCAATTGAAGGAAGTCGATGCTTCTTTTTTAAATTCATCCAGAACTTCTTGGGTCACAGAAAATTTGCACTTACTATCTTTTTCAATCCAGGCAATTCGATCAGCAGGATATTCTAGGTCCAAAGGAACATAGGCTCCTCCGGTTTTTAGAATTGCAATTATCGAAATGAGCAACCATTCATCACGCTCAATTTTAACACTAACAAAATCCCCTGAAATTACATTATATCTTTCGTTAAAGAAAGCGGCCAATCGATCCGTTTGCTTATCTAATTCAGCGTAAGAAAATTCCCGATCTTCATAAACCAGGGCAATAGCATCCGGTGTTTTTACAGCTTGCTTTTTTATTAGGTCTACTATGGTAATCGGATTGAAGCTATTGTCAATTGTGGGGTTATTTTGATACAGTAAAATATCTTTCTCTTCCGCTGTAACATATTCGATTGAAGCTATACTTTTTTCCGTATTGGCCAATCCATTCAAAACAAATGCTTCAAAGTGATTTAGCAATTTCTGGGCAAAATCTACCGTATGAATATCTGTGTTGTATTCCAATTCAACATGAAGATTTTCACTTTTTTCAAAGAAGGTAAAATTCAAATCAAAATGACTTCTATCCAATTGAAACTTGCTGTACTCGCTGATTTGCAAATTCTCAAGTTGAACATTCTCTTCAAATAAATCTGCTTGATTTTGATAAATAATAAAAACATCAAAGAGCGGTGACCGCGAAGGATGTCGATCAATTTTCAAATCATCGATCAAGCTGTCAAAAGGATACGCCTGATGAGCAAAAGCATCAGACAAAACGCCCTTTTGAATTTCCAAAAGAGATGCAAAATTATCTTGTGTATCAAATTCTGTGCGGATGGGCAATGTATTCAAGTACAAGCCAATCTGATCTTTAAAATCCGAATGATTTCGATTTGCCACCGGAGTCCCGAGAATAATGTCTTTTTGTCCTGTATAGCGATAAAAAAGTCCATTAAGCCCTGCCAACAAGCCCATAAACATGGTCGCATTATTCTTTTGGGTAAATTGGCGAAGTGCGGTAGTAAACGCTGGAGTAAAGCTATGCAGAACTCTTGCACCATTGAAGGTTTTCATTGCAGGTCGCGACAACGCGGAAGGTAACGTCAATATCGGCAGTCCACCGGCTAATTTATTTTGCCAGAACGCCTTGGATTCCAGCATCGTACTTTGCTCTTTTTCACTAAGCGTCCAAAAAGCAAAATCTTTATATTGGATATTCAATTCAGGAAGTGAAAATTGTGGATTTTCAAGCAAATTATTGTAATAAAGAACAATCTCTTTTTTCAAAACCTCCAAAGACCAGCCATCAGCAATCGTATGGTGAATGACTATCTGCAATAAATACTGATTCGATGCTTGTTTTAGCACGAGTACTTTAAATAAAGGTGGCTGGCTTAAATCAAATGAAGTGGATGAATGCTTGTGAAGAAGATCATGAATGTAATCTTCGTTTTTGTCACTTACATCTTCCATTTCCGTTTCGAAAGCCAAATCCTGATAGGAACATACGAATTGCTTTAGATTGCCAAATTCATCCTCTTTCAAGCTAGTTCTGAGCGATTCATGACGTTCCACTATCTTATTGATCGATTTGGAAAAAACCGGAAAGTTCAGGTCTCCTTTTAAATGCAAAACTTCGGAGATATTGTATGCCGCGGTACCTCCATCAAAATGACTCAACATCCAAAATCTTCTTTGAGAGGGAGTGACCGGATAACCGTACCGCTCAGGTATGGCCAGTAGGTCGCCTTCAGCTCTTAGATATTCTAAAAGCATTTCTTTATTTTCCTTGATTTCCCCGATAAGTGCCTTCGTCAATACTCCTTTGGGAGATTTTATTTTGATTGAATCATCAACCAATAGCAGACTTATCCCTTGAGAGAGTAACTTTTCTTTTAGTTTCACAAAAAATATTTATTGAGTTATTGAAGTCGTTTAAAAACATATTGTTAATTGCTTTGCAAGTCATTTTAACATACCTTTTTAAACGACTTCATCATTAAAATTGAATGGCGCATTTCGGAATGTCGTTTTGCATTTTCAACATGAGTGAAGTCGCATTCCCAACCCGAGTGAAGCTGCATTGTCACCCCGAGCGAAGCCGAGGGGTAAAATGCTTTCATTTCAGCTGATTTCGACCGCAGTGGAGAAATCCACCTCATTATGAATCTACAAATTGAGATGGGTCCATATTGATGGGCAGAACTTTGATCCTGCAATGGTCAAATAACTTTATTTATATCATGCTTATTCCGAAAATTCCAACACCCCTTCCGAAATCAAAATTTTTATTTGGTACAAATAAATAAATGGTAGCCTTTGAAGTAAGTGTTTTTTGTCGCGTGAATCGGAGTATGACAACAATGGCCTTAACTGAACATCATTTAAAGCTTTACAGAAGGACATTGTTTCTGTCAGTCCGGTTTTAACAGAATTAGGAACCTTGTAACTATCCAAAATAAATCGAATTGGCTCGATATCAATTTCGACGATCCCTTTATCCGTATCTCTTTTCCATAACTTTGAAACAGCTCTTGGCGTTTCGAGTTTTTTACCCAAATGATCGTTTACAACATAGTGCGTTTTGATTGTTGCCTGCTTAGACAAAACGAGTTGTTTATCTCCTAGTTCTTTATTCTTAATTTGCAATTGTGCAATCCGCGTTTTAAAACTTAGAAATTCATGCACGTGCCAAATAGGGTTGTGTTTTATTTTAAGCTTAAAGCGATTCAAAAGGCGTTCATATTCAAATGTTTGTAGTATAGCATCAACATCTGAGTTTTTTGTTTTTACCCGATTGAGTATGGCATTGATACAGCGATCCAGATGAAATACAGGACTCGTCAATTGATTTAAAACCACCTTTATATTTCTAGAAATCAGCAATTGTATGGTATAGCCATAATATTGTTTGGCCAGATTATTTAAGAATAGCTCGTCCGTTAAAAATGGTAAACTTATTCTTGCATTCGACCCACGATCGAATTGAGCTTGTGGCAGATAAAATGTACAGGCTTTTTCACTCAACAGTGTACAGCTCAAGTTGGCCACCTCTATTTCGTCTATCTCGTTTTTATTCAAAAGGGAATGTTTTGATAATGTATGAGCCTGCCTTAGTTCTTCTCTATCACCGCTGCTTTGAAAATTCGCTACATGCACCTGGATTAAATCAAGAATATCTTTAGAGGTTTGAGCCTTAGAGGATTGTGACAAATCCCATATCGCAGAAAGTTCATCGCTATGAGAAAGTGCAAACAGAATCCCAGCAGCGCCATGCTCAATATCATATTCAAAAGAGGGAGTCTCAAAAAAGCTGCAATCTTTATTTTCAAAATACCGAACGTGTTTTTCTAAATCGGAGGCCGACTCAATGTTTCTTCTAAAATCTTCCCATAGATTATGTTCTTCATCAAATCCAACTCCATTGACATAGGAAAAACAAAGAGCAGCGATTTTTTTAAAAAATGGATAATCAAAATAATCACCAAGCTGTTGAAAAACATAACCTACGCCTGCTGTACCATGTCCAAAGGAACAGAGCGGGTGCTTACTTAATTCAAAAGGTACATACCAGGCAAGTGCACCTTCGAGGTTAACAACTTTTGAAAGAATCTTACGGCTGAGTTGATCTATAATTTTTAATAACTCAGAATTTTTTGTTTGATCGTATAAATAAAGCGTACTCAAAAGCATTCCCGACCTTCCGGTAAAAAGGTTTTCGCTGACTTGATCTGATTCCAGATAATAAAGTGAATGTTCTTGAATTATTTTTAGAGCACGATTTAGATAATTTTCATTTTTAGTAATTTCAAAAAGTTTGATCCCAATATAAATCAAACCAGCCCCTCCATTCACATACGACATGTTTTGCGGATTCAAATCGTAGAGCTGAAAAGCGACATCAAATTGCTCTTTTGCCGCCTCAAGTAAATCTTCTGAATGGGTAGATTCACATGCATGGCAGAGCATAAAAACAAGACGAAGCAATTCTTCAAGATTCCTTATTTCGTTCGCCTTCGATTTTGCACGATGCGCGGCATACGCTTGTTGAGCAACCCGCTGAACTTCCTTAGCTGTGATCCGAGAATGTATTAACGTTTCCAAAGGTTGAATTTGTCTTAATATAATTGGCCTACTAGAAGCTAAATTTTGTTTTGCCAAAGCAAATCCTTAAGGTGATAGTAACGCTCAGGGTAGTAATTCTTTATGGTATATTCCAAGAGCTTTCCTGTTTCTTTTCTGCGCTTAAATGACCCCACCGAATGCAGATAATTTGAATTAGAAGGAATTCCTGCAAAGTTGACATGCTTATCCAGCAACAACCGCTCATCATCTACTAAAAACTCAATTTCCTGTTGTCGATCCTTAGCCATACAATAAAAAAGCAACTGTTCATAAAACATATTAAAAGCTCCCCTATTCAGACCCTCCATGCGATTAAGATTTCGATCCACAAACTCAAAAACCAATGAGGTATAATCTTTAAAGAAAGTGAGATCAGAGCCTCCAAAAACACCGGCATTTACACTAAAAATTGCTCCATTACGAACCGGAATTTCTTTCGGAATAAAATCAAAGTTTTTAAATACATATTTATAAACCTCTGCATATCCGGGTTCATCTTTATCTTGGTTCTGTGCAATTAATTTGGCATTTTTAAATGTATCCGGAAAATAATCCCAGATAAAAACATCACCATCAACATGGAGAAAAGGTTCATCCTGAACACCGTACGCATAAATCTTTCCGAGTGCCCATAGATCAGAGTGATAATCATCCAGTTGATTCAACTCTACCCGAACATTTGAATAAGGTAGTTCTAATTTATTAATCAATAATTCATACCCTTCTTCATCCGTAACCAATTCAATATTGGGATAAAATTTATTCAATTGATGACAACTTAAAATCCAACTCATATAGTTGAACTTTTTTTCCAGCCAGCCGCCCAAATTTCTATCGTTGGGGTGCAACCTCCCTTGTTTGTTGCTGGGCTTGGACCAGTAGCTTTGAACTATTTTCATATTGGTGTCAGTATGATTTTAAATCCGAATTAAACTTTATAACATACTCTTAATCAACTAGATAATTACTTCATCAAAATCGCTTACACTATTGGGAATAGCGGTATGCTTAGATGTCTTAAAATGTTGGATCATTGATTTAACCGTAGGTGCTGAGATAAATTCTTTGACAGCAATGTCGTAGCTAAGCTTTTTATTGATTCTGTTGATAATCTCAGTCATCAATAAACTATGTCCTCCTAGATCAAAAAAATTATCACTGACGCCTATACCTTTGATTCCTAAGACTTCTTCCCATATACTAACAACCTCTTTTTCAAGATCAGATTCCGGTGCGACAAAATTTTGCTTATCCCTAAAATGCACCTCTATATCCGGCAAAGCTTTTCGATCCAATTTTCCATTATGGGTAAGAGGAAATGATTTGATCTTTATAAAAAAGTTTGGGATCATATATTCGGGAAGCTGTAATTTGAGTTGCGCTCTCAAGTCTGTTTTCTCTTCCATCATCGTTGAGACAAAGTAAGCAACCAGTACAGGTTTTTCATTAAATTGAGTAACAAGCACTACTACCTCATCAATATCAGACAACTTAAGAAGAGCATGTTCAATTTCTCCCAACTCTATTCTAAAACCTCTCAACTTGACCTGATGATCATTTCTTCCCTTGAAATCAATATTGCCATCCGGAAGCCAACACGCTAAATCTCCTGTATCGTACATTTTTTCATTTTCAACAAAAGGGTTGGCAATAAATTTTTGCTGTGTTAATTCTGCTTTATTTATATACCCCCTAGCCACTCCCACACCTCCAATAAATAGTCTGCCCGTTGCCCCTACCGGCAATAGATTCAGCTGATTATCAAGAATATAGAGAGAAGTATTATCTATAGGTTTTCCGATCGGAATGCAATCATATTCTGATTCAACTTTACAATCATAATAACTGACATCAATCGTAGCTTCAGTCGGACCATACAAGTTCATCAATGAAACCTCTGGTAATTCTTGATAAAACAAATTTCTCTGGCTTACTTTAAGCGCCTCACCACTTACAAAAACTTGTTTCAATGAAATTAATGCTTCTTTTTCATTGGGGTTGTTTTTGATATGATTCAAAAAGACGGACAGCATGGAAGGTACAAAGTGAATCACCGACACTTTATTTTGTAGTATATTTTGCACAAGGTCCGCTGGATTTTTTTCAACGTTGACTTGAGGGATCAGCAATTTGGCGCCATACAAACTCCACCAAAAAATCTCCCAAACAGAAACATCAAAAGTGTAAGTTGTTTTTTGAATCAGGATATCTTCTTGAGTCAAAGGGTAAGCCTTTTGCATCCAGGAAAGCCTGTTGATCAATGCATGATGAGGAATCATAACGCCCTTAGGGTTTCCAGTAGTCCCTGAAGTATAAATCACATAACACAAGTCTTCTGAAGTAAAATCGACATCAAGGTTTTCTTTGCCAAAACTCGAACATTCATTTATAAAAGTGTTCAGCTTGACATCATCAATTATTACTTTACTCTTGGTATCATTTAAAATATAATCCACCCGTTGTTTGGGATACTCAGTACTGATTGGCACATAGGCCGCACCGCATTTTAAAATGCCATAAATAACCGGCATCAAATATTCATTGCGGTCCAATTTGATACAAACTAGGTTTCCCTTTTCAATCCCATAAGCCGATTGCAGATACCGGGCAAATTGATTGGCCTGATCATTCAATTCTCTGTAGGTAATTTGTTTTTCCTGGTAGAGGACAGCAATTTCATCCGGAGTACTTTTGACTTGTTTTTCAAACAAATCAACCACTGTTGACGATTTAGGATAAGAAATCTTGGTCGAATTAAAAACATCCAAGATCTGTTTCTCATCACTTTTGGTAATTATGCTGAGTTTATCAATGTTCTTTTCTACTATCTCTTCCAAATTTCTAAGGCACGTTTTGAAATACTTTAAGAAGGCAGAGATTTCAAAATTCCTAAATCTTTTCTTTTCGAAGAATAAAGAAACATGCAAACCACCATCGCTTTTCGCCTCATAATTCATTGATATACTGCATGTTACAAGTTTACTATCTACATCATTGCCCACTCCAAAGATTGGATAACTATTCTGAGAGTCGCCATTAAAATCATTCTCACCATAATCAAAACTACCATTGTCATTGTTTAAATATTGGTGTACTTGATTTCTAACACTTACAATTAGCTCCTTGATCGTTCCAAGATCATTTAACCTTAAAGAAAACAAAATTGGAACTTGCCTTTTTTCTTCAAAAGGAAGATTACTAATTTTAAGGGTACCATTATATCCCAATTTAAATTTCTCCAGAAGAAGTATATAAATAGCCGCTAACACAACAAATTTAGACAGAGCATTACCTTCGGTAATCTTGTCTAAATACAATAGATTCTTTTTTTCAACTACTATATTT
>JBCCVV010000123.1:0-19055 GCA_039194925.1 Bacteroidota bacterium | reverse complement strand
TGATTATGGGTCTGGCTTATTTTTTCAGTGTTTTAATTTCCTTTGCTATGACGGGCATCGTCATTCATCAAGGGGGAGCTTTTGCCATGATGTATCCTGAAGTACTTGAGTCTGGCAGTGCGGCCCAAATACAGTTTAATGAATTGATGGAAGTATATGGCGGTAATTCAAGATCCTTTAAACACGGTGTCATTCATGGAGTTTTCACCACAATTTTCTTTGTAACGCCTTTGATTGCAATCAATGCTCTATTTGAGCGAAGAGGATGGAAATACATTTTGATCCATGCCGGCTATTGGCTTATTACTCTTGCCTTGGTCGGAGGTGTCATTTGTTCAACACTGGAGTACGCTGCTTTATCCTAGACCATATTTTAAAAACGACAAAGAAGGAGTTCCAGAAAGAACTCCTTCTTAATTTAATACCTTTCAAAATAAAACGATTTAAATTTTAAGTTGCATTTGAATTCAATGAAGTCGTTTAATACTACTTTGAGAGCTTAAGGTAAAAAGAGAGAAATATGGATTTTTGAAGTTGAACAGTTGATTTTGAATTGTGAAAATTCTAAAACTCAAGAGCTGATGCTTGGAGATTTTTCAAATTTAAGCGATTGTGCGGTTCCTCGATTGGGCAAAAAATCCTAACTACTCTTATCTGTTTAAATGTCTTAACGTAGAATTAAAAACATTTGTTAAATGACTTCAATTTCCAGTTCATGCTCAATTGAAAAAAGTGGCTTTTTTTGATGCTTTTTTCATGATAAATAAGTGTAGGATCCAAATGATTTTTCAATAAAGGAGAGTACTGAGGAAGACAATGCTTATGCTCCTGATTTAGTATATTCGCTATAGAATACGAATTTTATGATAATCAGGTATTTATACATACTTATCCTAATTCCCTTTTTTCAATTGGGCGTTGCACAAGATTCATTTTCTAAAAAGGAACTACAGCAATTTGTGATCATTTACATGACGTCCAAAGATGATAGCAAAGGAGATACTAAATCTGATCAACGCATTTTTGTCAAATACAATATCGACCAAAATAGATACCAGGAAATCACCCACTCAGCCCTTCTTGGTAAAAGAGTTTCACTTAGTCCCAATGAAAAAAAATTAATCGCTGAAATAAATCAACAAAACCTTTTACACGGAGAATCAAAACGCAAAATGCTGGAAAAGCGTTGTAAAAATGAAAATTTTGAACTTTCCAAGTACAAGATAATTTTGGAAAAATACAACACCGACATTCAATTTCAGAGATCATTAAAACCCTATTTCCAATCTTATTTTAAAACATTGAAATGAGGTTAGTTCTGTTTATAGTGCTTGTTCCTGTGCTCTTGATCGGCCAACCGCCAATAGATCGTTATCAGACTGAACTTTTTGGTGTAACGGAGTCAAATGACGTGCAATTTAGTACAGGTGTTCCTCAACCCAACTCAGGTGGAGGATTCTACGAATGGATCACAGGATTGCCCCTCAACGTTGAAGAGTACAACACTTCAGCCATGGATTTGCAAATGGATATTTTTGAACCCACAGGAGACACCTTGCAAAAACGTCCTTTGGTCATTGTGTGTTTTGGAGGGGGCTTTTTGAGTGGTTCCAAAGATCACTGGAGTATTCGATTGATCTGCCAGGAATTAGCCAAAAGAGGATATGTGGCTGCGGCAATTGATTATCGCCTGGGGATGAATATTTTTGATTCCGACCTTGCCAATCGCGCAGTATACAGAGGGTTGCAAGATGCAAGATCCGCTGTGCGGTTTTTCCGGGCCGATGCTGCCAATGCCAATGCATACAAAATCGATCCAGATCATATTTTTATCGGAGGACATAGTTCGGGCGCCTTTATGGCATTGCACAATGCATATCTGGACAAAGAAATTGAACGTCCAATATCTACCTACGAATGGGTTCAGGACGGACAATTCATTCCAGATCAGGAATGTCTGGATTGTGTCGGTGACAACACAGGATTTAGTGGACATGCCAATGCTATTTTTAGTCTGGCCGGTGCTTTGGGTTTTACTTCTTTTATTGAAAACGCTTTTGATCCCAAGGCAGTCATGTTTCATAGCACAGATGATGGCACGGTACCTTATAATAGCGGTGGCCCTTTCAGCAGCATCATTTGGGCCGTAATAGGTTCCGACCTACCGACGGTCTATGGGAGTTTACCCATATCTCAACAAGCAGACGCAGTGGGACTGCCCTATGATTTTTTCTCCTACACGAATCGGGGTCACGATGTACACGAGGAGTCTTCTTCAGATTTGTATTCGGATATCATCCCAGGCATTTGTGAGTGGTTTTTTGAGGAAGAATTAAAACCAACCCATAAATCCTTATTTGGCGATACGACCGTTTGCACAAATGAATTGACCAAAACGTATACCTTGGATAGTGGCGATGGAATATATTTTGACTGGAATGTTGTTGGTGGCACACCCATAGATCTTACAACCGCATCGAATCAGATAACCGTAATTTGGAACGAACTGGAACCTGAGCATTTGCTATCCGTAACCCCATACAATCAAATGGATGCTAAAGGAGATTTGATTCAATTGGAAATAAGCATTAATCCTCACGATGAAAATATTTTCCTTCATCAAAATAACAACTGGTCCGATCCATCCAACTGGTCACTAAACCATATACCAACAGTATGCGAAGATGTAACCATAAATACTATAGAAATTCCTTTTGACATAATGATGTCTGAAAAAGCAGAGATCAATTCTCTAAAAGTGGAATCCGGGATCAGTCTTATTGTAAATCAGGAATTCTTGATCCATCAAAAAAATACATCGGTGATAATTCATGCACTCGAACTCGCAGGCAACCTCACCAATAATTCGATCTTGACAATAGCCAACAATTATGCATCCGATGAGATTAAAATTGAAGAATCCGGTAGCTTAACCAACAATGGTGATCTGCGATTAAAAAATTGATAACTGTTTTTGGAAACTATTGTTAATAGGAAAGACAATTGAATAGAAATTTCCTTCGATTTCGATATTAAATGCATATACTTGATTACTAAAGAAATACGATTCGTGACCATGAAGATATCCTTGCCTTTCACCAAATCAACAACGCTTTTTACTGCATTCATTCTGATGTTCTTGTGTAGCGCAATCCACCTGCCAGCACAAAATGGTATTCGATTCAATTCAGCAGATGCTTATAAGGGATATACCCTTGCTACCGCAGAAAATCAAGGCAGAACATATCTTTTGGACAATTGTGGAATGATCGTAAATGAATGGTCCAGCACTTTTCCGGATCACTACTGTCGATTGACAGATGAGGGCAATCTACTCTTCATTCAAAACAATAGAATCTTTGAAAGAAGCTGGGATGACAATCCTGTAAAAACGATAAATCCAAACTCCAACAATCTATTTCTGGATTATGAGGTTATGAAACTGGAAAACGGCAATTATCTGGCCGTAGCTCGCAGGATTGTAAATTCATCCGAGTTTACGAAGATCGGATGGAACCCAGACAGACCTATCCCGGATCGAATCGACGGCATCGTAGAAATAAATCCGGATGGAGATATCGTTTGGGAATGGAATATTAAGGATCATACCATTCAGGATGAAATCTCAACCGCTCCAAATTACGGTGTTGTAGAAAATCATCCCGAACGCGTTGATGTAGATGTGATTTCAAGTTACGATTGGCAGTTTGGTGAATCGTTTATGATCAATGGAATGGATTACAATGCCGAATTGGATCAAATCATAATTTCGGTAAGAAAGGTAAGTGAAGTAATGATTATCGATCATTCAACGACAACGGAAGAAGCTCAAGGCAGTACTGGAGGGAGATATGGTAAAGGTGGAGACATTCTTTACCGATGGGGAAACCCACAAAATTATGGTCAGGGGACGGATTCCGATCAAGTACTTTACTTCCAGCACAACCCCAATTGGGTGAGATATGGCGAGCATAAGGGAAAGATTATCATGTTTAATAATGGATTAACAAGAACGGTCCCAGGCTTTGGGGAAATCTCTTCTGTGCATATCATCGATCCACCAATCCTAAGTGATGGCAGCTATGAGTTCGAAAATAATTCTGCATTTGGTCCGGAACAAGCGGATGTAACCATTGATGCACCTAATACCGGACTGTTATTTAGTTCTTCCTATACATCCGGTGCACAGGTCTTACCCAATGGCAATGTGTACATTACAGTAGGTCGGTCCTCTGATTTCATAGAGGTTGCTCCCAATAACGAAGTAGTTTGGGATTACGGCATGTCATTTTCCTTTTACATTTTCCGATCGGAGAAATATGCACCAGATTTTCCTGGTTTTGCAGGAAGAGACTTAACGGCTAGTGGTACAATCGAAAGTCCTAGCAGTTCCTATGATTGCTCCATTTTCACTTCTACCAAAGACTTAAATGATGAAGACAGCTTTGCTATATACTTCGATCCGTTTGTCGATATCCTTACCCTTAATAACATAAAATCCTCCAACAATCAGTTGGTCATCAAAAATATGCAAGGCCAAATTATCCGAAACATGAATAATGTAGACGACAATTCTCAAATTAATCTTGCTGGAATTTCAACAGGAATGTATTCGGTAACACTTTATGATTTTAAACATCAAAAAAAGAGATCGCAAAAGTTTGTAAAATACTAGAATCAGGGGTGCCGCGAAGCTAAACAAATGCTAAGTGCTCCTCCAAACTAAAGATAAGTCGATCCAAAATTAGATTGTAGAATCGATCGTACCGATTATGAACCTGACATTCTTCCAAGGATCGATAATATTCCAACCTGGAAGCATGATCGCCCTTAAGACTGGTAATTGTATATCCATTTTTAAGAAGGTGAAAATTCATTATCAATCTTGAAGTCCGGCCATTACCGTCTATAAACGGGTGAATACTGACCAGTCGTTCATGTAACTCTGCCGCCATTATAGCGGGATGCAGTATCTTTTTATTTCTTTGATAAAACAAAAAATAATCCTCCATCAATTTATCTATTAAATACGGCATTGGGGGTTTATGCTCGCTACCAGATATTCTTACAGGAACATCTCTTATCCTACCGGCATATTTTCGATCAATACTTCTTAATACTATAGAATGAATATCCAATAATATCTTTCTGGACAAATCAACGGCCCCCTTGATAAAATCTCCAAGATACTCTACCGCCTCCGAATGGTTAATCGCTTCCAAGTGCTCTTTTATAGATTTCCCGCTTATTGTCAAACCTTCCTCTACCACCAGCATGGTCTCCTGTAAGGATAATGTATTCCCCTCTATCTGATTGCTTTCATGGGTGTATTGAATTTTGAAATATTCCTTCATTTTAGCCAACTGAATACCATTCAGCGGTTTTAATGAATTCCATCTTTTCTTAAGATCATCAACTTTCTCCAACTTTTGCAAAACCTCTTTGGATAGAGCGGGCAATTCCAAACTTTCCTTTTTACTCAGATATTCAATTCTATTTTCAGCTGCAATCAAAATATCCGATGCTTCGTATTCATCGTACACCAATGAAACTACTTTTTCAATCATCCAAATCTTCCTCAATTCGGAATACTCAACATCGTATCCTTCCGCTAAAATGCGCAGATGTTTTTCAGATGGCATCCTACGACCACCTTCATACTTGCTGATCAGAGCTTGATCAATCCTACAAAGCCTGGCAACCTCCGAAATTTTCAACTCCAGTTGCTTTCTCCTTTCACGAAGAAAATTCCCAATTTCACTCATGACAAAATATTTCATGACAAATTTAGTCATTATTTTTTGGTTTTGAAAATTTTATATTTACAAAAAACCATCTTATGCATAGAATTCTTTCCATCGATATCTTCCGTGGTATTACCATTGCTTTTATGATCATTGTGAATTCACCCGGTTCGTGGAGTTATGTCTATGCACCGCTGCTTCACGCCAAATGGCATGGCTGCACACCTACCGATCTGGTATTCCCTTTTTTTATTTTTGCGGTGGGTCTTTCAATGGCATTTTCGATGAGAAAAATCGAGAAAATGACGAGTCCCGAGTGGGTCGGGAAAATAATAAAACGAACAATGCTTATATTTCTCGTCGGTTTCATGCTGAATTGGTTTCCTTTCTACCATAAAAATGTATTCGATGTTCGATTCTTTGGAGTGCTTCAACGAATTGGCTTGAGTTATGGGCTGGCAGCATTGATCATTTTGTTCGTTCAGAAACAACGCCACCTGATTTCCATAATTATTCTTGGATTGGTGGGCTATACTGCCTTAATGAAGTTGGGAGGAGACTTTTCCTTAGAAAACAATTTAGGTAGAAAAGTAGATTCATTTTTGCTGCCAGCTAAAAATATCTACGGTGGATTTGGAGTAGATTTTGATCCGGAAGGATTGTTGGGTACCATCCCATCAGCAATGCATGTTATCATTGGTTTCTTAGTCGGAAGGTTTCTCATTGATAATAAAGAAAACCCTCGCGCTTTTTTAAAACCGGGTATAATGCTGGGCATCCTCTTAATGGTAGCGGGATATTTCATTTTATCAAGTACTGCACCCATCAACAAGCCGCTATGGACACACTCTTATGTCGCATACACATCAGGAATAGCGTGCCTCGTACTTTCCTTATTGGTCTACTTGGCGGATGTATTAAAAGTGAGAAAATGGGCAATACCTTTCAATATTTTGGGCAGAAATGCACTATTCTCTTATATGCTTTCGATTGTTATCGTAAAAGTGTTGCTCTATGTTATAAAGTTTGAAAATGGAAATGGGTACAGTTATCTCTACGCTCAAGTTTTCCAACCGCTTTTGGGTGACTACTCTGGATCGCTTGCCTTTGCAATTTCTGTTCTGCTCACCGTTTTTTTAGGAGCTTATATTTTATTTCGAAAAAACATATTGATCAAACTATAGACAGGAATGGGGATCACCTTAGTTCCAACTTAAATATACCAAGGTACATTCCGTGTCTAACTCGTGATCAACAAAAATCTCTGAATTTTTTGTTGGCTTGATCTTAATTCCAGTGGAAACGGAATATAAGTTCACAATTCCAATATCGATTGATTCGCCATCATCATTTCGCACGCTGATATGAAGATCTTCCGCCTTTGTCATGGTATAATTCAAAAGCTCAGGTTCAGTACAATTGGGATCAACAAGATCTTGACTTAGCTCACCGATATATTCTTCATTTACAAATACTTTTTTGAGACAGTCTATTTCAGTAGGTTTATCCGTCCAAAATGATAATATCACCACTTCCTCTTCAGTAGGAAAACATCCCATCAAACAGATGAACAGAATCACAAAAAACAGATTAAGAAGGGATTTCATATTATACAAAATTACAATATGATTATCTCAAAAACCTATCCAAGCTCATAGAATTGATCTTTGAGAACGAAAATTCAGGGTTTTCCACCAAAAAGGTAGCAAATTAAATTTGCAGGTAACAGCACACATGATCATTTTTATAAATAATAATCCCAATGGAATTTAGTTTTCTAGCCCTGGATTACAATCCATGATTCGCAATTCCTCAAACACAATAACAAACCGCAATAAAGTGAGAAGTACTCCCTGCCAACACAAATAAATGCCAAATCAAATGATTGAAGCGCATCTCAGTCCTTAAGTAAAAAAAAGAACCTGCCGTATACAATATTCCTCCAGTAACAATCCAAAAGAAACTTACTCCGGGAAGATGAAGATATAACGGCTTAATGATAAATAATGCCAACCACCCCATGACCAGATATGCCATCGTAGATACGACTTTAAATTTACCAACAAAAAGCAATTTGACTATACTTCCAATTAATACCATACACCATAGCAGTATAAAAATTGTCCAACCGGCAGTCGTTTTGATATGTGTCAATAAAAACGGAGAATAACTTCCTGCAATCAGAAAATAGATGCTTACATGATCAAAGATTCGCAATTTACGTCGAATCCTGGCTTTGTACGAACTATGATATAAAGTAGATGCCGTGTAGACCATAAGAAGAGAAACGGCATAAAGAATAGTCCCGACGGCATATTCCAAAACGCCAGTCGAGAAGGTATACACTATTAAAAACGGTATACCAATAATAAACAGGAACAACCCTACGGCATGAGAGATCATATTCGCGCGTTCTTCAGGTATACTTTTGATGTCAACCTTTAGATGCTCCGGAACTTTTTTTATGCGGAATCCTATCATATTAAATCAACGAGGCATCTGCGATAAGTGTTTCTCACTGCATGGATAATTTCTTCATTCCAATCCATATTAAATTACTTTATCACATCAAATTGCTTACATTAGCCTTCCCGATTTTTAAACTTGAAAAACACAACCTGGTGGAGATATTAAATGGAAAAAAGTTATCCGAGGAAATTAAATCTGAAATCGCAGAAGAAGTAGCGAACATCAAAAAACAAGGAGGCAAAATTCCACACTTGGCAGCCGTACTCATTGGCAACAACCCGGCGAGTGAGTCTTATGTGCGAAGCAAAGTGCGCTCCTGTGATCAGGTTGGTTTTGAATCCACGTTAATCCGAAAAGATGATTCCATTACGGAGGACGAACTCCTGGAAATAATCAAAGAGCTGAACGAAAATGAAGACGTCGATGGTTTTATTGTACAATTGCCACTGCCAAAACACATCGATGAGATAAAGGTGACGTTGGCCATTGACCCTAAAAAAGACGTAGATGGATTTCATCCGGTCAATTTTGGACGCATGGCGCAGGGCCTGGATTGTTACCTCCCCGCCACTCCATTTGGCATAATACAAATGATCGACAGATATGGAATTGAGACTTCTGGCAAACACGCCGTTGTGGTCGGACGTAGCAATATTGTAGGTACCCCCATGAGTATTCTGCTTTCAAGAAAAGCGAAAGTAGGTAATGCTACAGTCACCTTGACTCATAGTCGCACCAAGGATTTGGCGACAGAAGTTTCGCGTGCAGATATTGTCATAGCTGCCATTGGAATCCCCAATTTCATCTCCGCAGATATGATCAAAGAAGGAGCTGTAATTATTGATGTTGGAATCAATAGAGTCGATGACGAAACCAGAAAACGAGGATATCGACTGGTCGGCGATGTGGATTTTGACGCGGTCTCGGAAAAGGCAAGTCACATTACTCCAGTACCCGGAGGTGTAGGTCCCATGACCGTCACTTCTCTACTGATGAATACCTTGAAGTCCAGCAAGAAAGAAATTTACGGTTAGCGGATTTCGTCCAATTTCAGATGAAAGTATATAAATCATACACGATTCAAAGCAATTCGGAAATCTTACTTGCCTTGTTGACAGCATACCCCTTCGAATCATTTGAAGAACACGAAGGATTTATGATCGCCTACATTCCCGAAGACAAATGTGATCCTAAAACACACGAAGAGATTCAAGAAACCATCAGTCGATTTGACATCGAATACGAAGTACAAGTCATCCAACCTCAGAATTGGAATGCACTCTGGGAAGCCAGTTTTGAACCCGTATTAGTCGATGACTTTTGTGTGGTCAGGGCAGATTTTCACGATGTACCTGAAGACGTTAAATACGATATCATTATCAATCCAAAAATGGCATTTGGTACAGGGCATCATGAAACCACGTATATGATGATGTCTGCCATGCGAGAGGTGGACATGAATGGCAAATCCGTTTTTGATTATGGTTGTGGCACAGGTGTATTGGCTATCCTCGCATCAAAGATGGGAAGTAATCCCATTGACGCCATTGACATCGAGGAAGAGTCTTATCGGAATACTTTGGAAAATGCAGTCTTTAATCATGTAGATAATATAAATGCCTATCAATCAGATCTCGAGAACTTCGATGCGAATAACTATGATATCATCCTTGCCAATATTAATAGAAATGTCTTATTGAATTCTGCAGAGGAATTGTACGGTCGATTAAAGAATAAGGGTACCATTCTAATTTCAGGAATCCTGGAAGAGGATGAAGAATTGGTATTGGAGAAGTATATCGGAACAGGATTCAACAAACTGCTAGTCTTTTCCAGAGGGAACTGGAAATGTTTGAAGCTTACTAAGACCGTCATTTAATATAAAATCGGAAGTGATTCGTAACTCCCTCACATCATGTACTTTTGCATACCATTGATGTTGCAAATAAGTATTCATGAAGCATTATTCGCTTTTTTGATTTAACTACTATCCCTCTTTTCTTTTTTTCAAAACACCTTGAAATTGGCGATAATATCGTATTATAAGCATCGCTAATTTGGATCATTAATCAGAACAATCAACCAATGTCCTTATCAATCATTTCTTGGAATACCAGGAATCTAAGTAGAACTATAGCTCGCCAAGGAACTAGAGGAAGGGGGTTAGCATTAGAACATCGCATAAAATGTATTACCCAAAATATTATCAGATGGAATGCCGACATAGTCTTTATTCTTGAAGCAGGGCCCGATAATGCTGAGGTTGCTTCATTTATAAATGACCTCGTGACTCCGTATCATTACAATGCAGTACCTTCAGAAATCACAGCGGGTGAAGGATATATTATGGTCTTTAAATCTCATCTGGCAACTTGCTTTGGAAATTTTCGCATGGTTGGCGGAACCAATGAATATTTCCGTAAAGGGTGGATGATTCCAATTTATTTGCGACAGGGTATAAACTCCATATTTGCAACTTTAGTAGTCTTACATGCCCCATCACCGTCTTTCAACTTGACCCAAAGAATTGAGATAATAAATGCTGTAGTAAAAGACGCCAAACTTAAGGCTAATAATCTTCCCATTATTTTAACAGGAGACTTTAATATCCAAAGAGACAAACTGGATCATTTGGATAATTTATTACATACGCAAGAAAAGTTTCAATTTGACGGACCAAAAGACGCGAATGGAGTTGTGGTTTCCACAAGCTTAAGAAAATACACCACCATATCCAAGGGAGTTGGCTTTCATGAGACCTCCGATAGCCAACCTTATGATCAATTCTGGAGTATTGGTTTTTCTGGGACGAATGAAGTAAGCATTCCTCATTTTGAAGTTTCTCAAATAGTCGTAAATCATCTGCTGAATTTTATTTCAGAAGGAATGGAGGATCTTGCCAACTTATCTAAAAATGAACCTCCTCCATCTCCATCACCTCTTAACAACTACGAGTACGACAAAAATTGTGCTCTATATGGAGACTTCAAATGGTTCGAGACACTTCATGCAATTCTAAATCGTGAAGGAAGAACTCGTGATCAGATTAATGTTATTCTTAAAGGTATACCCATAAAACAATGGTTAAAATATATTAACACAATACATGCATTGGTAGAAAAATACAACTTAAAGGGATTAGATAATGGGAAAATTACACTTGATTTTGCCGTATTTCTTTTTTTAAAGTACATACTGGATGAATTTGTTTTTTTCATGAAATTGGCAGATTCAGTAATCAACTGTAGAACCGGAGGTATTATTGGATGTCAAATTTCTCAAAAGGCTACTTTCGAATTTAGCATAAGTGATCATATGCCAATTTTGATGCATTTGCATGATTATTCCCCTACCCCGCTTCCACCACCTGGACCAGGACCGATGGGAGAATAATTCCTGCACTGCTTTCTTTTTAATTCGAGTATTATTCCAAAACTTCTTTATAAACAGAACTTACCAAATGGGAAATCAGCAACCTGCAAAGATCAATACCATTAATGAGGTATCAACTTTAATCCAAAATCATTTAGAAGGAAATACCCTCCGTCTAAAATCGGCCGACTTCGAAGAACTGACAATTCGCACCTTGCTCAATAACTTTTTTGGAGACGATGTACTCATCTTTAACGGATACAAAACGGATACTGAGGATGACAAATCCTTAACCGCTCTTGCTCATTTACAAAATGAATTTTTGGGCGCACAGAACCTCGCGGCTTCTATTAATTTTTCGGTCCCTGATGGCAAAATTGCATTGTCCATCACATTCAGTGATTTTCCGCAAGAATGGACCTTTTCCAAAGCATTCCGACAATTAACAGGCTCTTTGATCGACCAATTCCAATTTAATGAACCATCCTTTACTTTAGACTCTCAAAATCCCAAGGCGTTACCCAATGATTTTAGAAAACAACTTGGATTTCAGAATCCCGACAATATTCCTGAATCGAAAATAAAAAAAGGACTTTACTTTTCTGCAACACTCATTACCGCCCAATTATCACAACCCTTAATGTGGCTATTCTCTGATGAGAATCACAAAGAATTGAAAATTGAAGGTCCTGTTGAAATTAAGGCGGAATTTGTTGAAATGTGGCTGAGATCGGTAAAGGGTCGTGAATTTGAAGTACTGGGCAAAAAACTACCTCTTTCTCTGCAATTGATATCGGTGCTGAGTGATCAAAATATCACAACTAAAAAGGGAAGTCCATTCACTTTTGGACAAATCGTTTCCAAGAGTACATATACCCTTGGCGGAAAAGAGCAGGACATTCCATTTGCCGGGCGTTTTTTATTGCCAAATATGAAGGCAATCAATTGGGTGGCCAATTTGGAAGCAGCAAAGATAAGTATCGGCCTGGAGGACATTGGATCGATCATTGGAAATAGTAGCAACATTTCTAAGCAATTACTTGATGATTTTCCGCACGACTCCATATATCTGAATAGGCTGCAAGCCACCTTATTAAACGGGAGAAAAGAAATTGAAATACAAAATTCTTCCGTTGTGGTTGAACTTGAAAACAAAGAAGCTTCACTCTTCGGGTGGGACTGGCTCACTTTTGATGTATTCAAATTGATTTTTTCGACAGGGTTTACGCTGAAAAGCACCTCGATCGCAGCTTATACCCAAGCCATCATCTCAGGCGACGAAACGATTAAATTGGATGCATACATTACTTTACCGGATATGGGATTTTCTATTAGGCTTCCTGCTGGCAAAGAATTTGATATAGCATCCTTCCTATCGCGACTATCTCTGGATATTCCGGGTTTAAAATCCACGAAATGTTCATCCTTTGCCTTGGATGGCAACTTCAAGGAAGATTATTATGGGTTGTCTTGTCAATTAACAGATGTCTGGGAATTGGATTTTGAAGGTTCAAAAGCCTTCGAAATAGAAGAAATTCAGCTAAGTCTGTCTCATGCTTCAAAAGGCAATGGGGGATATTTGGAAGGTAAATTTAATCTTGAAAATACAATTCAATTTGAAGTGATTGCCAATCACGATATCGGTGAGGATGGATGGTTTTTACAAGGCCAAACCTTACAAACAGTTACCTTAAGCGACATGTTAGATGCCATTGAAAAGTATTTTGACGGATCGTTTAATATCTCCGAAGACATTCAATTAAAAAGCGCAAAAATACAAATCGATACGGTCAATAAAGCATTCAAACTTTTCGCGGACACAGATTACAAACCGGACTTCCAAATCTTCGATCAAAAACTGGATTTGGAGGTCATGGCTAACCTTGAAACCTATATGGATCAAAGCATCAAAAAACGCATTTTTACCGGTTTTTTTGAGGGAGATCTGAAAGTAGGTGAATGTACATTTACAGCCAGGATCGACATGACCAAAACGGATAAAAAGCTGACCGCAAGTTGGAGTACGATGACGGATAAAGGGCTGACAGTACATGATGTAGCGGCCTTTTTAGGAATTGAATTTGACGTACATATTGATTCCGCATTGGATTTATCATTGAATAAGGCAACACTTGAAATTGATTTTACAAAAGAAGAATTTACATTATCGGCACAGAGTAGAAACTATGGCGAGGCTTTTATTACTGCAGGAAAAGATAATTCCACCACTCCCAAATTGGCAATTGTTTTTGGTGTCAACATGGATGGAATACCGAAACTTTCAAAATTACCGGGCATTGGAAAAGATTTCAAAGACGCAGATATTTTAGATGTTAATCAGGTGGGGGTCATGGTTTCTTCCGGTACATTTAAAAACTTTAAAATCCCTAATTTACCCCCATTGACCGTAGATACTGAATCTTTCAAATCGATTCCTGCCGCTGGCACCATAAAGCCAATCGCACCAATGGTGGCTCAATCCCAACTTACACTATCTCCGGGAGTTAGCGGAGTAGCAATTATCGATCTTAACACAGGCAACAATTCGAAGTTAAAAAACCTGGAAAGTATATTAGGGAATGCAGAGGTCGTGCTACAGGCAGAATTTGGTAAAGTTGCAGGCGGCATGGAAGGAGTCATGTTATTCATCGGCCTTGAAAACATAGGCATCCCTGTCAGTAAGCATAAAAAGTTAAGACTGGAGGAGGCTGGAATAAAATTTACCGTGACGGATGAAATTATAGTTCAATTAATTGGTGCCATTCAATTTAAGTTATTTGGCAATCAAATAGAAGCAAAAGCAATACTATCCATTGATGAATCGGAAGCGGAAGTTGCAATCAATGTAGAAAGTGATACTTCAATCTTACCCACCCCAAAGGCATTACAAGGAGTTAAATTAAAAGATTTCGGATTAGAGATGGGTTTGTTTTTCGAGCCCCCAGGATTTGATTTCGGTGTAGAGGGCAAGGCAGAAATCGGTGAAGATGCAGCTCATTTGGATACATTTGGATTAGTCCTGGAAATCGTTGAGGCTGATCCTTTCCCCATCCCTGATCCCATTTACCTATCCTTCTATATTGATAAGTTGGACTTCGGAAAACTGCTCACCACCTTTACGGACATTAAAGATTCAGCTATTGAAAAAGCACTGAGCATCGTCAAAGGATCCGGCATTTCTTTTTATTGGGCGGAGAATGTTATCATCCTTCCCGATGGTTCAACAGCACAACCCGGTGTAGGATTTGGAGCACGTATTGATGTGTTTAATTTTGGATTTATGGGTGACTTCAAGGCCACAATAAGTACAGGCATCCAGGGAAAAGCACAATGTGCACCAATAAATATTAAGGATGTTTTAAAAGCAACAGGTGATGGAAAAGAAGTAAGTCGTAAATATGAGAGTGTAAATGATAAGCACAAAATCATCAAGAACAATAAGATAATTCGAAAAAAAGCAAATGACGCTCAAAAAGAAGTGATAATAAAAGCAGGAGGTCCGGTCTTCGAAGTATCGACGATTTCTTCTCCTTACTTGAATGTAAACTTTTTAGTCTCTCTTTTTGATATCGTTGATTTTGAAATAAATGCCATAATCAACAATGAAGGCATTAAGTTTAAATTGGATTTTGACGTTAAGAACATTGAACGCTTCACTTTGGAATGTCAGCTGAATGACTGGTCTAGTTTTAATGCCCATGCTGATATAAAAATTGGAATAAATAGAACCTTGGGGCCAATCGAAATCAATGGAATCAATTTGGGCTCAATAGATTTGGATATCAATGTAGAAAGTGACTCCAATGATAAGAATGACCCCAGCAACCTCCATATCGAATTGAGCGAGGATAATTTCTCTTTAAAGGTCGATGGAAAATTTGAATTTGAGGGCACGACCATTAAACTACCACAACTTCACTTGAAAGAAGCACCGAGTTCTTTAGCGGACATTCCAGATAAAGTTTTCGATTGGATTAAAAAGAATGCTTCAGAATTATTTGGATTCATCTTTCATGATGCCGAAAAATGGGCACGGGATGCCGCAGATGGCATCATACATGGAGCAAAAGATATTGGTCGGGTTTTATTCAAACACTTTGGTGCCACCGCAATGAAATGTGCATCTATCATGAAAGGTATTGGTAAGTCTGCGGAGGTAGTAGGACAAGTCTTAAAGAATGAGTATGGTCTCGGACTACAAGAAGCCGTAAACATTCTTCATAGTGCCGACTACGGAGCGAGTGAGGTGGCCGGTGCAATGAAAGGTGTGTATAATGCAAGTGCAAAAGAGGTAGTAGGTGTTATGAAAGGTACCTATCATCTTGGTAAAGGCGCAGTAAAAGGCATTTTACATGGAGTTGGCTATGCCAGCGATGCAATAGAGGGAGCACTTAGTTCTGCCTTTGGAACCATAACCCATGATTTAAACCCGAGACATTGGGGCTAGATTATTTTCCACCAACAAAATTTAATTGTCATGAATACTATTTCTTTATCTACCATAAATCTTATCGACCAATCATTGGCGAATGATATTTCTAAAAATAATATGATGGAATTAGCACACATGCTACCTCCAACACACAATGGTATATTCGAATGCAACTTGGGTTCCCATTCCATGGGAGAGATGGATTTTGCCCATGGCTTCCATACCAGATATGACGAAGAAGGTTTGTATGCTATGGGAAAATATCTACAAAAATTGAGTATAAATGGTGAATACATAGAACGGTTGAAATCACGTTTGAGCAATTCGGGAGAACAACTGATTGAGAGTATCTGGTTTGAATACGACACATCAAGACCAGAATTCACCTTCGCCCCAAGCGTTTTTTTTGATATGCCCACCATCAATTATCTGTATAAAAACCTCGCCAATGGAGATCTAAGATTATGGCATCGTTGGTTGAATGAAGTCTTACAGCCATTTAATACTCCACACACCATTCCTGAAAATATAGAAATAGTGGTAGGGTGTATTGAAGCACTACCCAGCTATTCTTTTGTAAGTCACATTGGGGTTATGCTTGGACGCGAGGGAGCATTGAAACTATGCGCCACTATTAACAACACCAACGAAGTGCTAAAATATCTGATTGAAGACCTTGGTATGCATTGCACTGTTGAGAGCATAACAAAGATCGAAAGGTTATTGGACATATCGGATTATGCCGTAGTGAATATTGATATTCGTGACGCTACAATCGTAGACAATTTTGGGATAGAATGTTATATATCAAAAGACCACCCCAACAATAGACTTTGGTTTCAATACTTAACACATTTGGAAAGTATGGATCTTTGCACAGGAATGCAAAAAGCGAGCTTAATCGATTGGAATTTTAGCAGTCCGGTCGCCTTGGACCAGGATTTTGAAATACATCGAAAAATAAACCATACTAAAATTGGAGTGGAAAAAGGCCTGCTCCAACGCGCTAAAGCTTATTTGTATTTTTTAAAATTATAAATAAAGAACGGTTTGGTTAAAAAACAGCGTTTCCATCCAATCCCTATACTTTATGAGCCATCATTGAATTTCATAAGGTAGGGATGGAAAAAATATGGAAGTGATTTGCAAAGAGGGTTGAAATACAGGACCGTATTCGAAATAGAGTATTGGATTCCACAATAGATCAAGATGTTTACCTAACCTCCAAAACGCAGTTGTTTCGAATGCACAAATGGGTTGACATTCATATCCATTTGGAACTATACGGCCATATGTTTAATCCTATTGTCGGAATGTATTTCGTCATCATTTTTGACCAAAAATGCCGCCAAAATGAATCTCCAGCTAACTTCTAGCCCGATAGGCTTTATTATTTGAAAATTATTCTGGCTGCGTAGTTATATCAATTTTATTTTCCAGCAGTTGAAATCAATGTAAACCGAAATTAAACGAATTCGATTAGTTTTTCATAAACCAGCCGAGTGGGCAAACCCATGATATTTGTGTATGTACCTTTTATCCACTCAATCTTGGCATGACCTATCCACTCTTGTATACCATACGCTCCGGCTTTATCAATTGGCATATATTTCTGGACATAATAATCCAATTCATCTGCCGTAATTGGCGCTAATTTCACTTCTGAAGTTTCGGAAAAACACGTTTCGCTATTCGCGTCAAGGATACATACTCCGGTGACTACAAAATGTACATTATTGGATAATATGGAGATGTACTCTTTGGCCTGTTCGCCATCCTTTGGCTTACCATAAATTACATCATTACAAATTACCACACTATCTGCTGTGAGAATGATGTCATCATCTTTGAGACGATCCTTTAGTGCAATGGCTTTCCCCCGGGCAATATATTGTGCAACTTCCAAAACCGGCATATCTTCCGGAAATGATTCATCTGTATCCGCTACTTTTTGCACAAATGGTAGATCTAATTCTTTGAGCAACTGACTTCTCCTTGGTGATTTAGAACCGAGAATAAGTCTTCTTCCCTTTAAAATGGATTTCATGGGCACCTACATTAACTTAGAAATATATGGAATGCAAAGAAAGATAAAAAGAGATGCAATCATAAGGTATTTCAATCTTTTACTGATAGAAGAATAATCAGCTTGTTGTTTGGCTCTGTAGATTTGGCGAATAATGGACATCGTTGGAAGAATAAGCCCAACGAGCACTATACAACTGAAAACATACAAGTTGGCTTCTGAATTCAATCTAAACCATAGACCATAACTAAAAAGCAAAAAAATCGAAAAAAACAAAGCGACTACTCTTGCTCGCTCTTTTCCCAAAACGATCGGCAAGGTCGAAAAATCAGAAGCCAGATCGCCTTCTACATCTTCAATATCCTTAATTATCTCTCGAACCAGTGTCGAGACAAAGGCAAAAACAATATAGGCAATGAATACATTCACTACCATGGTATAATAATCGTTGTTTATGGATTGAATTGACTCTACCATATCGTACTCTGCATACCAGATGATGGCCGGCACAAAAGCACAAAAGATACTAACCACCAAATTGCCCAACAAAGGCATTCTCTTGAAATAAAAGGAATACAAATACAAAAGCAGTACGGCTACAGGATAAATAGAAAGCAAAAGCATTTTTTCTATTTTCCAGGCAATGTAGAAAGCAATCGCAAAACCAAAGACAACTAAAACAATGTAGTATACCCAAGCCCTTGGCAATGATAGTTTTCCTTTGCCAATAAAAAGCTTTTCCGGTTTGTTTATTTCATCCGCTCTAATATCGGCAATATCATTGATTATATATCCGCCCGCCGCAATGAGCATGGTATCCAATACAAAAAGTATCCAAAGATATCCGTCCAATTCTAAGGGTGTCAATCCCCTTAATGGAAGCAAGTAGATCAAATAAATTAAAATCTGAGAAACGGCAACGATACTAATATTTTTGGGACGGATAATATGTATATAGCTCAGAAGTCTCAATTCAAGTTTTGATTTGAAGCAAAGTTACCGTTTTAAATGT
>JBCCVV010000122.1:0-19167 GCA_039194925.1 Bacteroidota bacterium | reverse complement strand
TGTGTATTTTTTTATTTATTTCTTGGAAAAACGACGCAAATATACGTCTTTAATTTACATCAATGCTATATATATCAACCTAAGTCATATAATTGTACATAATAATGTGTAAATAATATGATAAACAAGGGTTAACCTATATGCTTTTTTACTAAAATGAGCTCATATCAGGATAAAACGACCAAAACGTAACTTTTCGATCATTTCTGTGGAGGAATTGTTTTAAACTGACATAAATATGAGGTATTATATTTAACCTTTTAGTCAATAGAATGTTAACGAAGGTATTTTATAGACCAAACTTCAATATTCGGTAGATATAACTTTTTTCCGATTCAAACATATTCCAGCTATATTTACCCTAAATGTTTGATATGATAGTAAACAGAGCTACTATTTTCTTTTTAGGGCTGATTTTCCTGATTTTCACCGGCTGTAAAACACAAAAATCTGTTGGGGAATCCAACGATACTATTTTGGAATCCATCAAGAGAGACGTTGAAACCTTAGCTGCGGATAATATGGAAGGAAGAAAAGTTGGAACAGAAGGAGAAAAGAAAGCCGCCTTGTACATATCAAAACGTATGGAAGAACTAGGTTTAATCCCTGGAGGAGAATTTGATAGTTATTATCAGATTTTTTCCCATCGCCTAAAAGCAAATCCTCAATCTAATAAAACATCTCGCAACGATAAAGTGATCCGCGGTTATAATGTAATCGGCTCGATAAACAATGAAGCACAATACACTGCTATTATAGGAGCTCATTTTGATCATCTGGGATTCGGCTCAGATGAATCTTTGACTATGGGAGAATCTAAAATTCATAATGGTGCCGATGATAATGCCAGTGGTGTGGCAGGCATGTTGAGAATCGCTGAAGAGCTCAAAAATGAATCCGATAAATCTCTGAATTACATATTCATTGCATTTAGTGGAAAAGAAGAGGGGCTTTGGGGCAGTAATTATTTCACTAAAAATCCAACAATCAATAAAAAGGAGATCAATTACATGATTAACCTGGATATGATAGGGCGGCTCAATGAAGAAAAACAACTAACCATTTATGGAACGGGGACGACCCCACTCTGGAAGAGAGCTTTGGCTTCTGAAACCAGTGGAGCATTCAATATCACGAAAGAAGAGTCCGGACTTGGAGACTCTGATCATACCTCCTTTTATTTGGAGAATCTACCGGTTTTGCATTTCTTTACGGGAGAACATGAGGACTACCATATACCCAGTGATGATGCACATTTGATTAATTATCGTGGCATTGTTGATATTACGGATTATATACTTGACGTTATCGAATTCACCAAAAAGCGAGGAAAACTGCAATTCACAAAGACTAAGGATTCAAGTTCAGATACACCTGGTTACGAAGCTACTTTGGGAATAATCCCTGATTATCTTTACGATGGAAGAGGAATGCGAATCGACGGCATAAAAGAGAGGCAACCTGCATCAAAAGCCAACTTAAAAAAAGGCGATATCGTGATAAAAATGGGAAATCTGGAAATTTTTGACATGATTAGTTTTAGGAACGCAATTGATACGTTTGAAAAAGGACAAATCATTGATCTGACGATAATCCGAAATGGAAAAGAAAATACACGAAAATTAACTCTTTAAAATCAACATATATTGCAGCCGTTTGAAAACATTGTGTGCATGGGATTGCGAGTCATTGAAGCGCTCATCTTCCATTTTTTAGTGTCCAAAACCAGGACTTTGTCGAAAGTTTTGATTATCAACCTTAAAAACGATTTCGATCTGAATTTCACGCATTTGCTATCCGTTGTGACCTACCTTTTCAACCGACTTCATGTATTAGGTAAAGTAAGCCCCATTTAAAACACATTTTTTAATAAAAAATCTAAAATATGGCCAGACCTAGAGTATACGATAAGTACAAGAGTAAAATGCAAAAAGTAGCTGACATCAATCATTCAATTGCCGTGTTAGCCTGGGATAAAGAAGTAAATCTACCCAAAGATGGTGCTGCACATCGAGCGCAACAAGTAGCTACACTTTCGGGATTAAGTCACAAGGAATTTGTAGAGCAGGAGTTTGGTACAATGCTCAACAGGCTTTCGAATATGAAGTCCTTGAGTGAAAAAGAGGCTAAGAATGTATCGGTTACCCTGGATGCGTATCAAAAGGCAACTAAATTCAGTGAAGACTTTGTCATTCGCAAATCACGCATCGAATCAAACGCCTACCACTCATGGCTAAAGGCTCGCGAAGCAAATGACTATGCTCTGTTCAAAGATGCGCTCAAAGACTTGGTCAAACTAAAAAAAGAAGAATCCCGAAAACTTAAATCGGCAGATCATCTCTACGATCCTCTTTTAGACATGTACGAGCCTGGACTTACCGTTGTGCAGCTGGACCCAATTTTTGAGGGCATAAAAAAAGACCTTAAGAAACTCATCAAAAAAATTAAAAAATCCAAACAGGTAAAAAATGGATTCCTCAGAAAGAAGTACAACTGGGACAAGCAATGGGAATTTGGAATCGATATTCTGCGAAATATGGGATATGACTTTGATAAGGGACGGCAGGATCTAAGTCCTCACCCTTTCACCACTACTTTTTCTCCGATGGATGTACGTGTGACCACAAGAGTAGATGAAAATGATTTTGCCTACATGCTATGGAGTACCATCCACGAAGGCGGACATGCATTGTACGAACAAGGACTTTCTTCGGAGGATTATGGATTACCCACCGGATCTTACATTTCGCTCTCCATTCACGAATCTCAATCTCGATTATGGGAAAATCATGTGGGACGGAGCGAAAACTATTGGAAATATTGGTATCCGATTTTAAAAGCGGAATTCCCAAAAAATCTGAAAAAAGTCAATTTAGATCAATTCTATGCCGGAATCAATCGGATTGCTCCCAATTTGATCAGAACAGAAGCAGATGAATTGCATTATCACTTTCATGTCTTGATTCGCTATGAAATAGAAAAAGGCTTGATGGAAGGAAGTTTGAGTACGGATGATTTGGATCGTGTTTGGAATGAAAAATATAAGGAGTATTTAGGCATTTCTGCTGAAGATGCCAATACGGGTATTCTACAAGATGTACATTGGGGTCATGGAAGTTTCGGTTATTTCCCAACGTATTCACTAGGTAGTTTTTATGCAGCTCAATTTTATGCCCAGGCAGAAAAAGACATTCCTAAGTTGAATAAAAAACTTTCAAAAGGAAATACAGCACCTCTACTACAGTGGCTTCGAGAGAATATTCATCAATACGGAAGACGATATGAGGCAGATGAACTGTGTAACCGAATTACAGGCGAATCGCTAAATGTAGATCATTTCTTGAAATACGCCAGTGATAAGTTCTTGAAAATTTATCCTATAAAATAATAATTTATAAAATTCTTCCATCTCCTAGCATTTTCCTTGGAGTCTTTTGCATTTTAATCGTTAAATTATTTTATTGAGCCAAAAGACTCTGAGGTTTATCAGGGATTTCACAGACGTCTCAAAGATTTATTTTTTAGTCTACTGGCGCTAATTTAACTACCAGTCCATCCAATTCATTTTTCATATGAATCTGGCAGCCCAATCTTGAATTGTCTTCCACAAAAAATGCTTGATCCAGCATATCTTCTTCGTCATCGGATGGTTCTTTAAGTTCATGATCGCTGAGCACATAGCAATGACACGATGCACACAATGCCATCCCACCACAAATGCCTTCAACAGGAAGTTCATACGATTTGCATACTTCCATTAAGTTCATTGCCATATCCGTAGGCGCTTCCAACTCATGGGTAACATCCTCTCTGTCAATCACCGTTATTTTAATTATATCGTCCAATACTATTCTCTTAACTCTGGATTATAACTTATTTTAATCGAAACCATTTACCCCCGCAACCGTGGTGTATTTGAAACTTAATTTTTGATCGGGATAGATATACTTGAATGCAGATTGTACCATCAAAGTCCCTTCATGAAAGCCGCAAAGAATCAATTTCAACTTCCCTTCATACGTATTAATATCACCAATGGCATAGATGCCTTCTACGTTTGTGCTGTAATCTTTCGTATCTACCACAATGGCGTTTTTGTCAATTTCTAATCCCCATTCACCAATTGGCCCCAACTTAGGGGACAATCCAAATAAAGGAATAAAATGATCTGCATCTCTTTGGTATTCGCCTTTATTTTTATCCTTTATCAATACCCGATTCAGTTTGCCTTCTCCTTCCAAACCAATGACCTGAGCTTCCGTAATCAAATTAATCTTACCGGCCGTAGCCAACTCCATCACCTTATCTACAGAATCCAAAGCACCACGGAACGACGTCCTTCTGTGCACCAATGTCACCTCATTGGCAATCTCAGCAAGAATGATTGTCCAGTCTAGAGCCGAATCTCCTCCTCCAGCCACAACTACTCTTTTCTCTCTGTAAATTTCCGGATCTTTTATGATATACTCTACCCCATTGTCTTCAAATTCCGCAATGTTCGAAATGGGTGGTTTTCTTGGTTCAAAACAACCCAAGCCTCCTGCAATGGCAATAACAGGTGCCTGTATCTTAGTACCTCTGTTTGTGGTAACTTCATACATTTTTTCTCCGATCTTTTCAATGCTTTCGGCACGCTCGCCCAACGTAAAACCCGGTTTAAACGGAGCGATCTGTTCCATGAGATTATCCACTAATTCACCAGCTAATATGGTTGGATAACCCGGTATATCATAGATTGGTTTTTTTGGATAAATCTCGGTCAATTGCCCACCCGGTTGCGGTAAGGCATCAATAAGATGACACTTTAACTTTAATAATCCAGCTTCAAAAACTGTAAATAATCCTACGGGCCCAGCCCCTACAATTAATATATCTGTTTGAATCATTCAATGTGCTTAATAACGTTTAAGAATTAAAAATCTAAATATGATTTTACCCATATCCAGTCGATATAAACTAAAGTATCATTCATTCTTCCAATAAGTCTGGTCTACGGGTTTGGGTACGTTCCAATGCTTTTTCATTTCTCCATTCATCAATCAATTTGTCATTGCCCGACAAGAGTACTTCCGGCACTTTCCACCCATTGTATTCAGAAGGGCGTGTGTAGATTGGCGGAGCCAACATATCGTCTTGAAAAGAATCAAAAAGAGCCGAACTTTCATTACCCAAAACGCCAGGTAATAACCTCCCGATGGAATCAACGATCAATGCTACCGCTAATTCTCCTCCCGACAATACAAAATCACCAATTGAAATCTCTCGGGTTATAAAATGCTCCCTTACCCTTTCATCCACACCTTTATAATGGCCACAAAGCAAAACGAGATTTTCCTTCAGCGATAATTCGTTGGCGATTTTTTGATTATAAGTTTCTCCATCTGGAGTTAGATAGATGACCTCATCGTACGATCTGTTCTTTTCCAGTTCATTCAAACATTTCTCGATTGGCTCTATCATCATTACCATACCAGCGCCACCCCCATATTGATAATCATCGATCTGATGATTTCTTCCCAATCCATACTTTTTGAGGTCATGGACCACAACTTCAAAAAGTCCTTTGTCAGCAGCACGCTTCAGAATACTATGACTAAAAGGACCATCTAGTAATTCGGGAATTACCGATATAACATCAATGCGCATCTTATTCTATACCCAAAAGCTCTACTTCAAATACGAGCGTTGAGTGAGGAGGAATCTTTGCTCCCGCACCTCTGGCTCCGTATGCCAGCTCTGAAGGAATAACCAATCGCCATTTGTCACCCACACTCATCAATTGTAATGCTTCCTGCCAACCTTGAATTACGCCTCCTACCTGAAATGTAATCGGCTCACCACGTTCTACCGAACTATCGAAGACAGTACCGTCGATGAGCATACCGTGATAATGAGTACTAACTTTATCTGAAGCAGTAGGTTTATTTCCGTTACCACTTGCAATTACTTCGTATTGCAAACCACTTGCGGTCGTTGTTACACCTGCCTTTTTACCATTTTCTGCTAGGTAGGCAAGACCATCAGATTTAGCATTTGCAGTTTTTGATGCCGTAATTCTTTTCATATAATTTCTGTACATCTCTTCACATTCTCTTTCTGGAATAACCCGGGTGCTTCCGTTCATATAATCGTTAATAGCCCGGGCAACTACCTCTGCATTCAATTTATCCACTCCTTGTTGTTTAATATTTTTCGCAAAAAGCACACCTACGCTGTACGAAACAGAATCCAATTTATTAGAAATTGTCTGAGCCAGAGAAATTGAACTTAACGAAAGAAACAACGCGCAACAAATAGCGGTTATCTTAATATTTTTAATGTTCATTTTATTAATTTTAATCTAATTACTTGTACTTCAAAACGGGACCTTTGCTATTCCCACATGCCTATAACTCTTTTTATCGGTTTTTTAGTTCAGCATAGTATTTGAAATAGTATGGAATGGTCTCAATGCCTTTGTAAAAATTAAAGAGCCCATAATGTTCGTTTGGCGAATGAATAGAATCGGAATCCAAGCCGAAGCCCATCAATACTGTTTTTGTACCCAATACTTTTTCAAACAAGGCAACTATCGGAATACTTCCTCCTCCTCTGACTGGAATCGGTTTTTTGCCATACGTTTGTTCCATGGCCATTGAAGCCGCTTGATATTCTTCCGTGTCGGTAGGAGTAACCGCCGCATCTCCACCATGGTGTGGGTGGACGACAACTTTCACACTATCAGGTGCAATCGATTCGAAATGCTTCGTGAATAATTCCGTTATCTCATCTGGAGTCTGATTCGGCACCAACCGCATGGATATTTTAGCAAAAGCCTGAGAAGGCAAGACTGTTTTAGCTCCTTCACCAATATACCCTCCCCAAATTCCATTTACATCCAACGTAGGTCTAATAGATGTTTGCTCAAGTACAGTATATCCATTCTCTCCATCTACCGCGTCAATTTTCAAATCCTCTTTATACTTTACAAGATCAAAAGGAGCTTCGTTCATTGCTGCTCTTTCTTCCAGACTCACATCCAAAACCTGATCATAAAATCCAGGAATTGTAATGTGATTGTTTTCATCCTTCAATGAAGCAATCATTTCACAAAGTATATTAACTGGATTTCCGACTGCACCACCATAAACTCCTGAATGCAGATCTCTATTCGGACCCGTAACTTCGACTTCCACATAGCTCAACCCTCTCAGACCCACCGTCACCGAAGGAACATCATTGGCGATAACCGATGTATCGGAAATCAACACCACATCACAGGAAAGCTTTTCTTTATTCTCTTCGCAAAATTTACCCAGATTTACCGATCCTACTTCTTCTTCTCCTTCGATCATGAATTTAACGTTACAAGGCATTTCATTGGAAGAAGCCATTGCCTCGAATGCCTTAACATGCATAAACATTTGTCCTTTATCGTCACACGAACCTCTGGCAAAAATGGCTCCTTCAGGATGAATATCTGTTTTCTTTATTACTGGCTCAAAAGGTGGACTGTCCCACAATTCGATTGGATCAGCCGGTTGGACATCATAATGTCCATAAACCAAAATGGTTGGCAAAGCATCATCAATGATCTTTTCACCATATACGATGGGATGACCTGCTGTCTCATGTACCTCTACCACATCACATCCTGCTTTTTTCAAGCTTTCTTCGATAAATAATGCAGTGTTTTTGACGTCTTCGGCATAAGCGGGATCTGCCGATACCGATGGAATTTTCAAAAGCTCCAACAGCTCCGATAGAAAATTTTCTTTATTGGTTTGGATATAGGTCTGGGTATTATTCATTATCTACTTTTATCGTCTATAGAAAATTGAAAAGAATTCATCGTCTTTACGAAACGTAGGCCACCTCTTTCACGGCCCGAATCACTTTCTCTGGGTTAGGTAAGTATTCTTCCACAAAGGTTGGCGCATACCCTAAACTTGTATCGGCAGAATTCACTCTGGTCACCGGAGCATCCAGATAATCAAATGCATATTTCTGGATTTCGTACGCAATTTCAGCAGAGACGCCGCCAAAAGGCCATGATTCATCAACCACCACCAACCTGTTTGTCTTTTTCACAGAATTGACAATAGTTTCGTGATCTAATGGTCGGATCGTTCTCAAATCAATCACCTCCGCAGAGATTCGTTGTTTTTCCAATTCTTTGGCTGCATTTTCCGCTACGATCATCATTTTATTGAAAGAAACAATGGTCACATCTGTCCCCTCTCTTCTTACGATAGCCTTACCTATTGGCGTTAAATATTCTTCTTCAGGTACTTCTCCTTTGTAACCGTAAAGTTGCTCTGATTCAAAAATACAAACCGGATCATCATCTCGAATAGCAGATTTCAAAAGTCCTTTTGCATCTTTTGGATCTATACAAGACACTACTTTAAGACCCGGCGTATTGGCCATCCATGATTCAAACGTTTGTGAATGCTGTTGAGCCAACTGACCTGCCGCCCCAGAAGGACCTCTAAAGACGATTGGGCAACCAAATTGTCCTGCAGATTGTGACAAGGTCTTAGCCGCGTTGTTTACGATTTGATCAAACGCTAAAACTGCAAAGTTCCAAGTCATAAATTCGACAATCGGACGAAGACCATTCATTGCAGCGCCTACACCAATACCGGCAAAACCCAATTCCGCAATAGGGGTATCGATCACACGTTTTGGACCAAACTCATCCAACATCCCTCGGCTCACCTTGTATGCGCCATTATATTCTGCTACTTCTTCACCCATCAAAAAGACAGATTCGTCTCTTCTCATTTCCTCTTTCAAGGCTTCATTCAATGCATCTCTTAGCGTTAGTATTCTTGACATTTTTTTATTATTTTAAAATTGGACTGCAAAAATAGGATTATTTCTTAATTATTAGCTTAGAAGCCAGATAGTAAACAACAAATCGTATACATTGATTTGTAAATTGTGGATTTTATAAAAAATTGAAACATTCACACCAGGCAAGCAACCCTTTCTGACGTAATTGCATACCAGCGTTCAAAATAATTTCAGAAGAAATATTTATACATATTAAATATTTTTGCAATATATTTGTCCCTCACAACTAGTTGATAATAGAGTTAAATATTTTAATCCAAACAAAAGACAAAAATTGTTCTATTCCTGTTTTGTGAGATGTTCTTCATGTGATATCTTTGTACCCGGAATTACAATTTGATTTAACTTATATAATCTTATGAGAAAAATAGCCCTAGTTTCTTCGCTGATGATTCTAATGGTTGTTGCCTGTACCAAAGATAAGATGCCCGTTCTCGTTGAATTAGATAATCAATTGAGGAATCTTGTGGCAGCCACTTCTCCTACTGGTAATTTAGATTTTTATGTGCTCCCCGACGAGGATGATTTTGAAAACATACCAGCAGACCCAAAAAATCCTTTGACTCAGGTAAAGGTGAATCTTGGAAAATTTATGTTTTACGATACGGGACTTGCGGTTGATGCGGTAAGACCAGAAGGCATTGGTACATACTCTTGCGCTACTTGCCATATTCCTGAAGCTGGTTTCAAACCTGGAAGTTTTCAAGGAATTGCGGATGGAGGAAGTGCCTTTGGTATCAACGGTGAAAATCGGGTAATGAATCCAATATATGACGAAAGCGAGTTGGACGTGCAAGACGCACGAGCATTAAGTCTTGTGAATGTGGCTTATGTCACGAATACTTTCTGGAATGGACAATTTGGAGCTACAGGCGCTAATATTGGAACAGAAGATGTTTGGGCGGATCATCCTGCCACAGAAAGAAACAATCAAGGATTTGAGGGTATCGAAACTCAGAACTTTGATGGTCTTGTAGCCCATAGAATAGCAATGACAGAAGAATTGGCCATCAAGTATGGATACAAAGAAATGTTTGATGAAGCTTTCCCTGAAATTTCTGAAGAAGAAAGATATACCACCAGAACTGCTTCATTGGCGTTTTCTGCTTACATAAGAACTATACTTTCAAACAAAGCACCATTTCAGCATTGGTTAAGAGGAAATGAAGACGCATTGGATTATTCATCCAAAAAAGGAGCCATTCTTTTCTTTAGCAAAGCCAATTGTGCTACGTGCCATTACAACCAAAATTTAGGTTCTCCTGAGTTTCATTCCTTAGGTGTATATGATATGTACCAACAACCTTCTTATTCTACCGAAGAAGATGACTTTAGAAATTTTGGAAGAGGTGGATTTACAAAAAAAGAAGAGGACAATTATAAGTTTAAGGTTCCCGGAATCTATAACAACGCAGATGCAGATTTCTTCTTCCATGGAGCCAGTGTAGAAAAAATAGAGGATCTGATTGAATACTTTGATAAGGCCATTCCAGAAAATGACAAAGTGCCAGCAGAACAAATCTCAACAAAATTCAAACCTTTAAACCTGACTGAAGAAGAAAAATCAGATTTGGTTCAATTTTTAAAAGTTGGTTTGAGAGATCCAAATCTGATTCGATACCAACCTACCTCAGTGCCATCAGGATTTTGCTTCCCAAATGCGGATCAGCAATCGAAGATAGACTTAGGGTGTGAGTAAGCGTTTGCATAAATAATCGAAGAAAAGATACACAAGGGGTAATTGGAAAACAAAATATTTTCTACTTTCCACTTTCGACTTAAAATCTTGAACAACACTAAATGAAAGAACTGGATAGTTACAAAGTACAAGTGGAAATTCCGGTAAGATGGGCGGATATGGATGCCTTCAGGCACGTCAATAACACAATCTATTCACAATGGGCTGAAATAGCACGAATCGAATATCTTACAAAGTACATTACCGGCGGTCTTGAAAACATTACCTTAGGACCTATCCTCGCACGTCAGGACATACGGTATATTTTCCCTGTGAAATTTCCAGATACCGTAATTGTAGGCTTTAAAGTCGCGGAAATTCAGGAAGATCGGCTGATATGTCAAATCAAGGTTTTCAGTAAGAAGTACGAAAAATTGTGTGCCATCATTTATAACACCTTAATGGCCTACGATTTCATTAATCTTCGAAAAGCAGAAATTCCAATTGATTGGGTTATGAAAATTCAGGATATTGAGGATTAAGAGCATGTTACCATTTTTATCAATTGAATACCAATGCTTTCTCGTGGCGTTGCAATAATGAACGCACAGAGCTCACTAAACAATTTGAATAGTTTCAACAGACCCATAAATTCTTGACTAAAAGAACAACTTACCCTAAAAAAAGTGCTTCCAGCCTATACTTAATTCCGTTTTTATTTTTTCAGCTTCACTATTGTATCCCACATCAAACAATACAGGACCTATGGGTAACATGATTCCAAATTCAAGTCCAACGCCATAGGCAGTAAAGGTGTTGTCCCTTAGTTGATCGATGTATTCAAACATCTCACTTTCCCCTACGATTATATTACCTACCAGTGCAATGGAAACATTATCAAAAACACCCACTCTTAAATCAGTACGGGCATACATATGCTGATTGGTTCTTAACTCTTGTTCCCGATATCCAACGAACGGTAGAATTCGTATTCCTTCAAACGTTGTACCGCCTATTCCATAACTATCCAATAAGGAAGGATTATTTTTATAATAAAAATCTCCGGCAATCGTCCACCAAAGATTTTTTGACACTGGAATAGTCTGAGAAACAAAAAACTCTCCTTCAAAATATTCTTTTGCCAGGGGTAAATTGATCGCATCGCTGGCATCGGGATGGTTATAGTCCACCCTATTGTCGATACCAAATCCATAGCCAAATCTGGCATAGCTATACAGTCCATTGCGTGTCATTGCTCTGGAGTCTCTCCCATCTACGGTAAACACAAGCCCTATTTGAGTTCCAATCTCTACAAATTGTTCTACATCCAAATCACTCAACAATTCATTATGAAAATCAAATCGCTTTACGTCCAATTCCGCTCTAAGACTTGTCAGGTTGCTAAATTCGTAGGTGAGATATGGTGTGAGATGACTTTCCCACATGAAACCATTCTTTTTTTGTAGCCCTCGTGAAAAATAGATCATATCATAGCGTTGGACCTCGGCTCTGGCACCAAACACCCAATTTTTATTGTTCAAACCACCTCTCAAAAAATATTCGCCTCCAATAGCAGGATTTTCCGATAATCGAAGCGAAGCCCTTAGATTCGATAATCGAAAAAGAAAATTACGAACCTGACCATTAAGAATTAACGATGAATTGCTGGGAGAAAAGTGATTGATGTTAATTCCAATTCTTTTTTCTTCCCTCGCTTTGGCTTCTATCCATAGTGTATTATGGGTGCCAATTTTAATTACATCATACGACACCGATTCAAAATTCAACGTAGAGATAACACGTTGTACTCCTGCTTCTATCTGATTATAGGTCATATACGACCGCTCTCTAAGACCTAATTTGTCCAAGACAAGATCTATATCGCTCAATGGCATGTCCTTTATCTTGATGGAATCAATAAAAACAAAGCCCGGATCTTCCAGCGGCTCTCTTTTCTCTTTTGGAAATTGGTTTATCAATTGGGCCAATTCCAACAATTCTTTTTCTTTTGATTTGGCAGCTTCGTATCCTTTCCGGATAAAAATCTCATAGTCCTCAAAATCAAATATACCCATCCATTTTACATCTGGAGTCAGAAGTACATCCGATAACTCTTTTTGATTTTTAGAGTCAACAATGCTCATCATGAAAGCAGATTCCGTCAGAATATCCACCAATGTTCTTAATTTGGATATGTCGGCTTTCTCTCGTCCCACATAGGATCCAATTACGATATCTGAACCCAATTCGATGTTATCGGAAACTGGAAAATTGCGCATCAAACCTCCATCCACCAGATGTCTACCCTGGTAATATTTAGGTGCAAAAACAGAAGGTATAGCCATACTTGCTCGCAATGCCTGCGTTAATCTGCCATTACTCAATGTCACGATTTCCGCCCTTTCAATATCTACTCCAAAACATCGAAACGGCCGGGGCAAATCATCGAAATTACTAACTCCAGCTGCTGGAGCAAAGAGTTTGGCCAATTCCAATTCAAGTCGATTCGTGTTCAAAAAACCTTGAGGAAGAAGAATCTGGTTATCATCGATAACAAAATTAACGGGATACTTGTCGTGATATGGTTTTTCCACAGCGGCTACACCATCCAATGGAATATTATTATTCAAAAGTGAATTCCAATCCAATTCTTTAGCGAGACTTTCAATCTTATCTCCATCGTAACCCATCGCGTATAAGGCACCGATAATAGCCCCCATACTAGTTCCAGTAATATAATCCACATCCAATCCAATTTCATCCAGATATTGAATGATACCTATGTGTGCCAATCCATGTGCAGCCCCACCACTGAGTGCAAGCCCAACCTTGGGACGTTTGCCCAGTGCTTTTAGACTATCCACCTTATAAAAGACTTCTTGACCGAGAAGTGAACCGGTCAACATGGATAGTAACAATATGGCTATCACTTTTTGCATAGTTGAAATTAAGTATAATCTGAATACCATTCCACCCCTACATTTAAACTTTATATATATGTATTAATTTTCTCCATAAATCGATCTTCAAACACTTCAGAGATTTTCTTGATTTTTATTTTTTCAAGTACTTCTTTGTTTCTATATGGGATGCGATCAACATCTTCGGTTTTTTCAATGGCCTGAGCAACCTCATCTTCTCTTAAAATATGAATCATTGGCAACGGAGATCTATTGGTAAAATTTCCAGATGCATGAAATTCTTCGTCCGCAAATTGAAATTCAGGGTGAAAAACGACAAATTGAAATTGATCCAATAATTCATTTTCTTCCAGATGACTATCCAAATATTCTTTTAGATCCAGCATATCAAAAAATGAATACGAAGCATTAAATATTACAAATGCATTAGAAAGGTTTTTGGACGATGTTTTATCCATTTTTTGAACAATAGAAAGCAAATCGTTTAAACAATCTTCCAATTTTGTAGCATTGGAAGATTCATAGTAGATGGTATCATCATAAAAGGAGTAACGCGCAAATGGACATAATCGTAATCCAATTACAAATCTTTCTATCCAGAGTTTTGTTACTTTCACACCATTCATTAGTATCCTATCTTGATAAGCACAAAAATACAACAATATGATTTGGAAAAACAATCCTACCGTAGAGGGACTAAATATGATTGCAAAAGGCAACATGGTCGAGCATTTGGGTATAGAAATAACGGAGATTGGTGCGGATTTCATCAAAGCCAAAATGCCAGTAGATCAAAGAACCAAACAGCCTATGGGTTTACTTCATGGGGGTGCTTCTGTAGCACTCAGCGAATCGATGGGAAGTTTTGCGGGTGTACTCATTCTGGATGATCCAATAAAGCAATCCATTGTGGGAGTTGAAATAAACGCAAATCATCTAAAAGCAGTGAGAAGCGGCTATGTCTATTCCATTACGAAGGCCATTAAAATCGGAAGAAAAGTTCAAGTTTGGAATACTGAAATTTATAATGAAAAAGATGAAATGGTTTGTACTTCAAGATTGACAACCATGACTGTAATTAATGCCTGACAAAGTGATTCATAAATTATCCAAATGAATAAATAATAAAGAATGTCTTAGAGAACACCCAAATCAAAATAATAAGTCAAAAAGAAACGATACATTTGAAGGTCGATTCAACTTGCAAGATGTGTACCGTTGATATTCAAAAGTTTACAAAGTAGTATTATTTATAGATGAAAAATTTTACGCACATTTTTATTCTTTGCTTAATAGCCATAAATGGGTATGGACAGGAAAATTTCAACCTTGAATTGCTATCTAACGTCGATGTTGGAGAAGATGGGAATGACATTTGGGGTTATGTGGATTCCACGGGCCTGGAATACGCGATCATGGGTACTCGAAACACCACAAAAATTTGGTCACTGGAAGATCCCGAAAACCCAATAGAAAGAGCTTCTATACCCGGACCAAGAAGTACTTGGAGGGATATAAAAAGCTTTGAAGACCATCTTTATGTAACTACAGATAGAGGAGATGCAGGTTTGCTCATCATTGATATGTCGATGGCTCCGGATAGCATCTCATCGCTCTATTGGCATCCGATATTTGATATTGAGGGTAGTCCGGATACTTTAGATAAGTGTCACAACCTTTATATTGATACGGATGACGGGTTTTGCTATCTGGCAGGATGCGATGTGAGCAATCAAGGAGTTCTAATTTTGGATCTTAAAAACGATAAAAAAGAACCTGTACTGGCCGGTATCATGGATAATAATTACTCGCATGATGTGTTTGTGAAAAATAATAAAATGTACACCTCAGACATCTTTATTGGTTCATTTAATGTCTACGATGTTACCGATAAAGCCAACCTGGTTTATCTTGGTGGTGCCTCAACCTCTCGCCAATTTACCCACAATGCGTGGCTCTCCGACGATGAAAAATACCTTTTCACAACGGACGAACGTGCTAATGCCTGGGTAGATGCATTTGATGTTTCAGATCTGGAGGATATTCGGTTTTTGGATCGATTTCAACCCGCAGAGACTGTGGGTACAGGTGTAATTCCGCACAATACGCATTACTTTGATGGCTTTCTGGTTACGAGCTGGTACACGGACGGATTGGTAATCGTAGATGCAAATAAGCCGGACAATCTGGTAAAAGTTGCAGCATACGATACGGAAACTGTCTTCACGGAAGATTTCGAAGGTTGCTGGGGTGCCTATCCCTACCTACCCTCTGGCTTGATATTAGCAAGTGATATCAACCATGGATTATTTGTTTTTCAACCCAAAAGACAAGATGGTGAAAATGGGTATCAGAGAGCTTGTTATCTTGAAGGTACCGTGACTGATGCCAACACGGGTGCGAGCATATCTAATGCAACGATCTCCATTTTGTCGACAAATCCAAATGAAGAAAATACGGGTCTATCCGGAAGGTATAGAACAGGACAAATTACACCCGGCACATTCGGGGTAGAATTCCGACATCCACTTTATGATACGGAAACACGAACGGCTACAATTGAATCCGGAGAAGTTACAATTCTGGACATGCAAATGAAAAATTATGAGATCACTGGAACCGTTAAGAATGAAAATGGTGACCCCATTGAAGGAGCCACTATTTTGATAGAAAACACCAACGAGGATGTAAATGTGGTTATTCTTTCCGATGAAGAGGGAAACTGGAGTACGAGAATAAAAAGAGGAGTCATATACACTATTTATGCCGCTCAATGGGGATACAAGGGAAGTTTCACCTTGTTAAATTTTGTTCCTGGAAATACAGTAGATTTTATTCTGGAAGAAGGCTATGAAGATGACTTTTTTGCAGATTTGGGCTGGAGTGTGAGTGGTAATGCCACCGATGGCGTCTGGGAGATTGCCAAGCCCAATTTTATCTTTGGAGGTGGACAGACTACGCAAACCAGCAACGATATTCAAACTGATCTGGGTAGTACCTATTACATTACCGGAGCCGGTGGCAATAGTATTGGAGGCAACGATGTAGATGGTGGATCTACTGTTTTGACATCGCAACCTATGGATTTTACGGGGTATGAGCGCATTGACTTTAGCTATTATCTCTGGTTTTCAAATCTACCTTCGACCAATAATCCAGATCCTAACGACTTTGTCACCGTAAGTGTTACCAATGGAATCGACACCATTGAATTGACCCGTGACGATCAAAATGGTTCCAGCTGGTCATCAATTATTGAGACTTCAGTCGATATAAGCGAAATGGAATTTAACGACAACATGCGAATCATTGTATTTACAGCAGATAGGGAGCCGGGGCACATTGTAGAAGCGGGATTCGATTCGTTCAAGGCCGTTGGATTTAAAGCTACAAACGTTATTGAACAAACAAATTTGGGCATTTCTATCTCCCCGAATCCAACCAACAACTTCATCATATTGCGAACCAAATGGGCATGGGAAGGTGAAAAGAGGATTGTAATTTTTGATGGAATGGGCAAGGTTGTTAAAGAAGGAGAATTGACAAACCCTACCATGCAAATTGAATTGGATAATCTTCCTTCTGGTCTATATACGATGCAAGTCAGATGGAAATATAATCGATCGGAAACGGTTAAATTCTCAAAGATATAGAGTCTAACCAAAAGAAAATAAATTGCAATTAAAAAGCGGCAACATTCTATATCTGAGTGTTGCCGCTTTTTCATTAATTTGCTTTTTCATTCAAATGAAAAAATCAATAGATGGCTGTTCATATTCCATTTCCAAGTAAAACATACACAGATCGCAGACAAACATTACTCTCCAACTTCTCTGAAGGTAAAATCCTTCTTTTGGGCAATGGAGAAGCCTCAATCAACTTCAAAGACAATTGGTATCCGTTTCGACAAGACAGTACTTTTCTATATTACGGAGCATTAAATCTGCCTGATGTCGCCATAATCATCGATATCGACACGGGTGTTACCAAACTTTTCGCGGACGATCTTTCTATTGATATGATTGTATGGACAGGTCCGCAACCTTCTGTTCGTTCGTTAGCAGAACAAGCAGGGATAACTGAAGTTTTTGGTTTTGACCAACTAAAGAATCATCTTTCCGGTCCGATCCATTACCTTCCTCCCTATCGTGCAGATCACACCATAATGTTAAGGAGACTCTTGGATGTCATTGAGCTTTCTCCGTCTCTGGAACTTATTGATGCCATTCAAAAACAACGATCGATTAAAACAGCAGAAGAGGTTGAAGAATTGGAAAAAGCATGCAAACTAAGCAAAGGAATGCATGCCGAGGTGATCAACCATATTCGTCCCGGCGTGTACGAATACGAACTGGTAGGTATTGCCAGCAAGTTTGCATACGAGCACAATGCGAAATGGTCGTTTCCTCCCATTTTGACCAAAAACGGACAGACCTTACACAATCATTATCATGGGCATCAAATCGGTAAAGATGATATTGTGCTAATGGATGGAGGCATAGAAATCGAAAGTGGATACTGTGGAGATATTACTCGTACGACACCGGCAAATGGTAAATTTTCACCCGAAAGGCAAGAGATTTACGACTTGGTGCACAAGATGTACCTGGAAGGTATAAAAGCTTCAAAACCAGGTACTCTTTATCGGGATGTACATCTTCACACGGCTAAGGTTTTGGTTGAAGGTCTAAAAGAAATGGGTTTTATGAAAGGTGATACAGATGAAGCTGTTCATGAAGGAGCGCATGCCATGTTTTTTCAGCACGGTTTGGGGCATCTTCTTGGGTTGGATGTGCATGACATGGAAAATTTTGGTGAAGAAAACATTGGTTATACGAAGACGGTAAAAAAGTCTACTCAATTTGGACTGAAGTCGTTAAGATTGGGAAAAGCGCTGGAAGTAGGCAATGTGATTACCATAGAACCGGGCATTTATTTCATCCCGGAATTGATTGATAAGTTTCAAGCTGAAAAAAGATTTGAATCTTTCATCAATTATGAATTTCTAACTAGGATGCGTGGATTGGGTGGCATGCGAATCGAGGATGATTTTCTGATTACCGAAACTGGAGCGCAAATGCTGGGTGGCAATGATCCCATGCCGTGACTTTTGTACAATTATGACCGCCTCAGGACTAATTGTCCAATAAAAGGGTACAATTCTGCAATTGTACCAACAGTTCTTACTTGATATTTGTACCATAATTTAACCGTAACAATTATCAAGATGAAAAAATATTTATTTGCACTGCTCACCTTCACCGCTTTATTTTCGGGATGTATCAAGGATGATATTATCGAAGACTTTGTAGAACCTACGATCCGTATTACCGCCGTTCCGGATACGATAGAACTAAACACTACATATCAATTCGAATTTGCCTACTTCAACAATGTGGGAGTAGAAGAAAACGTGGATGCTCAATGGCTGAGTTCGGATCCATCGATTATTGAAATTAATAGTTCAGGTTTGGCCACTGCACTTTCAATTGGAAGCGCAGAAATCTCCATTACATATAGTGGAGGAGATCAAGAGGTCACAGAATTAGTCAATGTATATGTGGGAGGAAGTACTGTTGTTCAGGAAATTGGTAAATCAGGTACCATCCAAACCACAAGTTCATATTTGTTAGAAGGTAACTTTACCATAAGTGAGGAAGGAGAAAATATAATTATAGACATCGCAGATGACTACAGAGCATCAACGGCCCTCCCTGGACTTTATGTTTA